>JAGFJJ010000013.1 GCA_024102815.1 Phycisphaerae bacterium | reverse complement strand
CCGGCAACGGTCGCGCGAGGCCGGGCTGTGGCTGAGCGGCCGGGTACTGGGGTGCCGCCGGATACGGCTGTGCGGCCGGGTACTGAGGCGCCGCCTGATACGGCTGAGCGGCTGGGTACTGGGGGCCGGCTGGAATCGGCTGAGCGGCCGGGTACTGTTGTGCCGCGGGGTACGGCTGTGCGGTTGGGTACGGTTGACCGGCCGCGTAGGGCTGACCCGACGGATACGGCTGACCGGCCGGATACTGGGGTGCCGCGGGGTACGGCTGAGCGGCCGGGTACTGTTGCGCTGCCGGAAATTGTTGAGCGGTTGGGTATTGCGGAGCGGCTGCCGGGGCCGGTTGGATCGGAACTGGACGAGCGGACGGCGACGCGGGGTTTCCGGCGGCCGGAGCGGGAAAGGGCGAATTCCCGCCCGCGGCGTTTGGTGCACCAGGAGTGGGAAAGATGGGCCGTGGCCGCTGAGAGTTCGCCATCCAAGGTGCTCCTAACCGAAGTGATTCGCCAAGCGGCGAACGAAGCGGCCGACACAACACTCCGCGGTTTCCAGCGCCCGTCCGGTCCCAGTGTTGACGGGTTAGTGGCCAGACAGACAGACTTGCTTGTCGGGCACAATCCGCCGGCCGGAATCCCGGGCCCGTACCCACTGGAAGTGTACCAGCCTGCGGGTCAAGCGCCAAGGAATAAGGTCCGTTGACAAAACGGCTTGCGGCAACTGCCCAATGGCCGGAATCCACCCGGTCGAGGTGACCGTCCGCCAGCCTGAAGCCTGCCCAGGCGACGTGCCCCGCTGGAAATTTCGTCTCCGCCCCGCTCGACATGCGATGACAAGCGTGTATATTTACAGTTTCGACAGCCACCCGCCGGCTCGGTCGCACAAGCGGCTTCGAGCGGGACGTGGCACGTCGAACCATCCAACGCGGGGTGGAGCAGCCCGGTAGCTCGCGAGGCTCATAACCTCGAGGTCGTCGGTTCGAATCCGGCCCCCGCAACTTGTTTTCACGGTAGCGAAACTCGGCTACCGACGGGTTATACGAGAGGCCGGCGTCCTCGGACGCCGGCCTTTTCGCGTTCTATCGCCAGTTCTGGCAACGAGTTCGAGCGCCGCGGAAAGTCTCTGGTTGGCGATCTCGGCCGGTCGCGCGCGGTGCCGTGACCGCCTCGTCGTCGTCCTGCGGACCCGCTTTCGGCCGAAACTCTCGGTTGTCTCTCTGTCTCGCGCCGTTTGGGTTAACGGCTGTTGCTTCCGCTCAATCGCTCTGAACCTCCCAGGGTTGTTTTCGGGTAGCGCAGTATGAAGTACGCGCGGCCAAGTCAAGGTGCCCGTGCTTCGCGGTTTCGCGATTCGATTTCTGAATAGGCGGCGAAAATCCGGAAAAACCGTCATGGACGCTCCAATCTCATTCCGATAACATTGACGATGAGCGAGTTTAGGAGCGGTGCGCCCCTAGGCGCGAAACCCTTGGCGGAGTTCGAGTTCTGATGTTCCGTGGCTTGATGACGGTCGTGACGGCAGTGGCGGTGCTTTGGCACGCCGTCGCCGGTTGCTGCGCGCATCATAGCCACGGCGGGCATTCCTGCGACGCCGCCGGCCATGCAGCATCGGTTGCTCACGACGGTGGCTCGGAAGTCAGTGGCGGATGCTGCAAGCATTCCCATCATGGTGATTCCAAGCGGTTTTGTGCTTCCGAATCATCGGGCCAGCAGCTCGCCGAAGACTCCCCAGGCACTCCTCATTCAGAGCATGGGCCAACGGGCTGCACGGAAGGAACATGTGTCTTCGCGGCACCAGATTCGTCGGGTCCATCTCCCATCGACCAGCTCGGGTGGGATGGTTCATTCCTCAGCTATGCCCTGGTCGATCAGGCAGTTTTGCCTTGCTCTTCGCGCTACAGCGAGTTGCATGAATCCGTAGCCCCACCGTTGCTAGGCGGCTTGCGCCTGCACCTTGCGCACTGCGTGCTCACGCTCTAATCTCCGCGCGTTCCGGTTCGAGCATTCTTGACGGTGCTCATTCTATTTTCCGGACGATCTGCTCGCGTTGAGGCTGGCTACGTCCGCTCAATGCGTGACTCACGTTGCCCCAACACCGATTTGTGCGTGAATGCTGCGCGGAGGTACCCATGAGATTTCAATTGCCAAGACTACGCCCAAGAACATGGGGAATTGTGGGGCTGCTGATCGCAGGCGGAGCCTTCGCAGCGACCAGCCCGATTTGGCTGCCGTGGGCTAGGCCGATGGTCAGCGGTTGGATTGCGCGCCAGGGTGCGCCCTCCACTGCGCAATCTGACGAACACGCGGGGCACGATCATGACCATGCCGGTCATTCCGAGGACTCTTCGATTGAGCTTAGTGCTAATGCACTGCGTAATGTCGGCTTCGAGCCCGTCACGATTGAGCCGACCACCTACGTCAGAACCACAACCGTCCCCGCGATGATCGTCGAACGTCCAGGCCGGTCACAGATTCACATCACAGCGCCGCTGACTGGCGTGGTCACCAAAATTGTCCAGATTCAGGGGTCTGCCATCGAACCAGGTTCTTCTATGTTTGAGATCCGGCTAACCCACGAAGAGCTGGTGACTGCCCAAAGCAACCTAATCCGCACGGCCGAAAGTCTTGATGTCGTCAACCGTGAAATCAGTCGGCTCCAGTCGCTTGGTGAAGGCGTCATCGCGGGCAAACGCATATTGGAGCAGGAATACGAGAAGCAGAAGCTCGAAGCAAGTTTTCGAGCCGAGCGCCAAGCACTTCTCCTGCACGGACTTAAGGAGAATGACGTCGAGTCGATCCTTCGTGATCGAAAGCTTTTCAAGACGGTCACGGTAAGCGCTCCGGTACACGGCCACGACAGCGACGCCTGTCGCGAAGACCATCTGTTCCACGTTCAGGATTTGTCAGTGAAACTCGGCCAGCAGGTCGAGGCCGGACAAGTGCTCAGCGTGCTTGCCGACCACTGTGAGTTGTATATCGAGGGTCGCGCTTTTGAGGACGATGCCGCTCGATTGCGCGAGGCGGCACGCAAGGGCTGGGAAGTGTCCGCCGCTTTGCTAGCTCGCGATCGTGCGACGGACGTTATTGATGGACTGAAGGTACTTTACCTAGCCGATCACGTGGACCCTCAATCGCGTGCCTTTCGATTCTACCTCCGTTTGCCCAACGAAGTGGCGCTCGATCAAACCGATTCCACAGGGAGCCGCTTTCTCGATTGGCGTTTCAAACCTGGCCAACGGATGGAACTGCGCGTTCCGGTTGAGCAGTGGGAAAGGCGAATCGTATTGCCGGTGGAGGCCGTCGTGGATGAAGGCGCCGAGACCTACATCTACCAGCAAAACGGCGATCATTTTGACCGGGTTCCGGTTCATGTCGAGTACCGAGACCAGCGGTCGGTTGTTATCGCCAATGACGGTGCGGTCTTTCCCGGCGACATCGTAGCTGCTCGCGGGGCCTATCAGATGCACCTGGCATTGAAGAACAAATCGGGTGGCGGGGTCGATCCTCATGCCGGTCATAACCACTAACCGGAATCGCGAAAGGAATCCTCCGCCATGCTCAATGCAATCATTCGCTTCGCGCTTCAGAACCGGCTCTTGGTGGTCGCCGCCTCGGTCTTCCTGGTTGTTTACGGCGGGTGGCAAGCCTACCAACTGCCGATCGACGTGTTCCCCGACCTGAATCGTCCGCGCGTAGTCATCATGACCGAAGCGCCCGGCATGGCTCCTGAGGAAGTCGAAACGCTGATTACGTTCCCTCTGGAAACGACGCTCAACGGTGCGACCGGAGTGCAGGACGTGCGGAGTTCGTCGGGCGTCGGCTTGTCGGTGATTTATGTGGAATTCGACTGGGGAACGAACATCTACAACGACCGGCAAATCGTCAACGAACGCGTGGCCTTGGTTGCCGATCAGCTTCCTCCCGGCGTCACTCCGCAGCTTGCCCCAATCTCGTCAATCATGGGTCAAATCCAGATCGTCGGCATGTACAGCGAAGGGGGCAAGACGCCGCCGCTCGAATTGAGAACGTTGGCCGATTGGGTCGTGCGGCAGCGACTGCTGACGATTCCCGGTGTGGCGCAAGTGATCGTCATGGGAGGCGAACGGAAACAATTTCAAGTGCTGGTCGATCCCAACGATCTGCTGCGTTACGGGGTGACCCTCCACGAAGTGAAGGAGGCCCTACGAGAAAGCAACCAAAACACGGCGGGCGGCTATCTCGATCAGCAGGGTCCGAATGAACTCCTCGTTCGGTCGCTGGGGAGAGTCAAGACCGTGGACGAGATTTCAAGAATTGTCGTCGCCCACCGAGATGGGCAATCCGTTCGTTTGTCGCAAGTGGCGCGTATCGTCGAGGGCCCGCAGGTGAAGCGAGGCGACAGCTCGGCATTCACCAGAACCAAGACGGGCCAGTTCGACGGCGGGCCGGGCGTGGTGCTCACGATCAACAAGCAGCCAAACGCTGATACGCGGAAGGTTACCGAAGCCGTCAACAAGGCCCTCGAAGAACTCAAGGTCTCGCTCCCAGCGGATGTTCGGCTTCTGCCCGGCCTCTATGAACAAAAGGAATTCATTGATCTGGCGATTGAAAACGTGATCGAGGCGCTGCGCGACGG
>JAGFJJ010000012.1 GCA_024102815.1 Phycisphaerae bacterium | reverse complement strand
GAGGCCAGCCGGCTCGCGGACGTCGTGCCCGCCAGCGGCGACTCCGCCGGCTCGATCTTCGAGCCGCGCACCAGCCGCTGCGGACCGTCCAGCAGACGCGAGACCGCAATGCCGTTGTCCGCTGCCGCCCGCTCCTCCGGGCCGCCCGACGTGGGCAGGGCATACGTGATCTTGCCCGCCTGCTGGCCCAGACCCACCAGCGACATGCCCGCGGAATCGCGCTTGACGATGCCGTCGGCATCCACACCCGGCGAAGGCCGGTGGAAAGTAAGCTGCTTGGCGGCCACACCCAGCAACGGCGAGTCCACCGAGACCGCGTCTTCCAGGAACGGATCACACACGATCGGGCTGGCGATGGCGTCGATCCGCGCCTTGCCCTTGTTGGTCTGCAGGTACTGACGCAGCATGTGGTTGGGGGCGTCGTAGAGGCTGATCAGCTCCTGGTCCCAGTCGCAGATGCAGCGGTGCGTACCCGAGAACTTGACCTCGTTCATGTTCCAGATGGTGAATGTCGCCTTGGTACACGTACATTCGGAAGGAGGCCGCACGCACACTAAGGCCTGACAATCCGTGTCATCCTCCAACCGTCCGTCGTTCGGCGAATTGTCCGGCAGGCACGGCTGATTGTCCTGGCCGCCGATTGCGCTATAGTCCGGCACGCCGCTCACTCGTGCCGTATTGAGCACGCACTCATCGTCTCCGATTCCCTCGCCCCGTATGCACGCCATCCGGCTGGCGTCATCAACCGTCGACACATAGCATGCGAAAGCCTTCCAGGCCTCGGGCGTTTCGAACTGGAATTCGCATGCAGCTGAAAACGGCGGCGGACCGACGGCAACCGTTCCGAATTCAGCGCAGTACTTCATTCCGTTCGGGACTGTGAATTGGCAGGAGGGGATACTCATGGCAACGCCGTCTGCGATCGCCTGAATGGCGGCATTGACGAGATTATCGTCGCAGATCGACACGTCATCGAAAGGAACATCGCTCGAGCCCGACGGCACTTGAGCGGTCACCACGTATCGAATAGTGAGCGGGAAGAGGTTGGCGGTATTGGAACGCAAATCCAGGGATTCGCTGGGAGCCGCGCTTATCCCTATCGCTTCCGCCGTCTTCTGAATGCAGTCGATGTTCGCCACCTTCACGTCGACTTCGGCCGAGTCGTTGTCCTCGCAATCCGACGGAGATGTGATCGGCGTTTCCGCCTCAATGTAACCTTCGACATTGACGATATTCGTGCAATCCACATCAACACCAGCGGTCGAAAACTGCCCAGGAACAGTCACATCAAAGGTACAGACAAGCTGATCCCCTAAACCCAGCGGCTCACTGAGCAACGTGCAGACCCGCCTACTATCGAGAGGCGGGGCTGGGTACGGTTCGGTAACGCCGCTGGCACGCAAGATGGTGCACTGTGGGGACGTCGGAGACCAGCCGCTGCGACAGGAAAGCGTGTCGCGTATACATAACCGGTCGACCGGCACGCCGGAATCCGTGACTGCGAACCGGAATGTCAATCTCTCGCCCGGAACGGCCACCTTGCTATCGAAGTACTGGGTGTCCGGATCATCCGCGCACTTGACTTTCTTGACAACATGCAAATCGCAGGGGGCACAAATCTCAGCGCATTCCAAACAGGATTCAGTATCATTGCAGTACATGTCTACGCCAATTGCGGCCGTAACCACCATGCCCGACCGGTTGCGATAACAGGCTTGTCCTGTTTGTTCTTTCGGGCACTCCCCTTCATGGCCCACGCAAACAGGCGGCTCATTGTCCGGAATCGTGTTGTTGTCGTCGGCCCTCAGGAAGGCGGCTAGTGATTCGGGACTCGCGAAAGTCAATTCGCACTCGGCAGCGAGCTTCTCGCCTGCCGGCACGTCCCCCGTTTTTCCAGGTGGGGACGGACAAACATCGCAAGTTCCTGTGATCACACCCGGAATGTCTTTGTCCAAGCACAGTTGATCGTCGCGAATTGTCACCGCTTCGGTCGGTTCGCCGTTGTTCGTGGCCTCATACTTAAACGTCACCTTGATTGGATATACAACAGGATCGATCGGCAGGCTTAACGCTTCGAGTTTCGTGCCAGCGACATCCGTCGCCGACACCTTTTTCTCGAAAGAAATGTTCCGAATTAGCACGTTTATTGTCGCATCTTCGGAATCCTCACAATCTGACGGACTCGTTGGTGGTGGATTCGCCATCCCACCCGGAAGATAGCCATCAACATCAACGGTGTTCGTACAATCCGTGGGAGAATTCGCCGGGAACCCAGACGCGGGTGCCGTGACGTCAAACGTGCACAAGATAGTATCGCCGGGGCCGAGCGGTGGATCGATCGGCGTACAAACGCGCGTGCCTTCAATCGGAAACCCAGGGAAAGAATCTATGCCGCCGGAGAATCGCTCAATGTGGCACTTAACGGTTGTCGGCGACCAAGTGCTCCGGCAGCTCAAGACGTCGGCAATGCACACTTGGGCGATATCGGCGGCCCCCCTGTTGGTCGCGTCGATACTGAACCTCATCGTCTGTCCTGGGAGAGACGTGACGCCCCCCCCATACGGGGATGTGTTTCCCGTGTCCCGGTCGACACAGGCGACCTGTTTGTTTACGTCGAGCCAGCACGTGGCACAGGCTGTTGTACAGTCGTCGGACGAATAGGGTTGATAGCACTCAGCAGTTACAGGTTCGCGAGGTGGCTGCGGCCAGACGAACGAAGAAACGATCGAGAGATTCGACCTGTTCCGATAGCAGAAACTCCGCGAATCCTCGGTACATTCTTCGGGAACGTTCAACCCTTCTCGGGCATCATCTATGCGAAGGAACTCGGAAAGCTGCGCCGGGTTATCGAATCTCACTGTACACCGAGCATTGGCGGTCTGCCCGGGTTGAAGATCGACCGAATACGGGTTCGGACAGACATCGCAACTTGCCCGGCGCTCAGATGGCACATCGCCACATAGATCGGGATCAGAGATTACCCCGGTTTCTTCGAGCTCGCCGCTGTTGGTCGTAGTGTACGTGTAAGTAATGTAGATCGGATAGGGCGTGCCCGCCATTCCCGCCGGCGGCCCCGTCGGAATACTCAGCGGATTGACGATCGTCCCCGTCTGGCTCTCCCTCCGTACTTCGATCGTCTTGTCGTACACGAGATCCCGTATCTGCACGTCGATTTCCACCGGATCGGCGTCTTGGCAGTCCTCCTCCCCCGGCGGTGGGTTCGGAATATCGTCCGACAGATACCCATCGAACGCCACCTCATTGCGACAATCCACGGCCGTGCCCCGCTCGATCTCCGACGTCGGCGCTGTTACATCGAACTCGCAGAGGATCTTGTCCCCTTTTTGCAGGGGCGGATTCACCGGTGCGCAGATTCTGGATCCATCAATGGGGAATCCCGAGAACGGCTCTTCCGATCCGCCGGATCGAACGATCTTGCATGTCAGAGGCGTCGGCGACCACGTCTGCCTGCACGATAGCGTGTCCGAAATGCAGACCAGCTCTATGGGCGACGCCATGCTCTCGGCCGAGATCTCGAATCGCAGCCGCTCGCCCGGCAGTGTCACTTCTTTGGCATTCTGCACTGGTCCGAACGCCGTCGCTTGGCCCGTGTCCGGATCCGTGCACTTCACGGTCTTGGTCACTTCCAGCAGGCACCCCGGACAAACCGTTTCGCAGGCCACAAACGTGTCGTCACTGTTGCAGCCCGGATCCAGGTCCGCCCCGATCACCGTCACCTCCGCCCGGTTCGTGTGGCAGCGGTCGCGAACATCCGGCGACACATCGCACTCCTCCGGATCGCCCGGCTGCGCCGTCCTCGCGTCATCCCTGGCCAGGAACGCCTCTGCCGCCGCCCTATTGCTGAAAGAGATCTGGCAAGTCGTTGACACGGAATTGCCTGCCGCGGGGAACGGCGGGACTTCGCCGAGCACGTGGCAATTCGGCACCCCATCCGCTCCCGGGGTGTCACAGACCGGGCACTGGCCCGATACCGGGTCGACCCCGGCCACCGCCGCCAGATCCGCGCAAAGATCGTAATCGCAGATCTCGACCTGCTCCGTCAGTTCACCCTGGTTCGTGGCCGTGTACGTATAGGTCACAACCTGCGGGAATCCTCCCTCCAGAGCCACCACGGTTGGATCGGCTTCTTTGATGAACCGTATGTCCCGGCAGAGAACGTTAACCTCGGCCGTGTCGGAGTCCGTTGCGACGACCTCCGCTTCACCAACGTAGGTCGCCGTTACGCTTACGGTGTTCACGCAGTCCGGGTCAATTCGGTTTGCGCAGAATTCATCGTCATCGGTGACATCCACGCGTGCCTTGAAGCGGATCACCAGCGTATCCCCTTCGGTGATGAGGCACGAATTGTCGACTTGACGCTGAACAACGGCTCCCTGAAGTGTACCCAGGATCTCGGATTCACCAGATGCGCCTTTGCGGACTGCGTCTATGAAGCCGGGCTCCAGAAGCGTCGGATCGAAGAAAAAGTCCGCCCGCAGATCTCGGTCGTCAGCATTGAACTGATTGATTGCTTCGTTGACAATCGAATCCCTTGGCCGTGTTAGCCAAGCCTGCAATGGAAAAGCTTGTGGATGCCAGATCGGCTCACAATCAACCGATGCCGCCGTTGCCGACATCTCGCTCAACACATCCTGGACGGTCACATCGAGATCTTCGTTTCCCCGGTTCCGAATCGTGATCTGGAATTCCACAATCGACCCCGGCTGCATACCGCCGTCGCCGGGCAGAATATCCACGCTCTTCGCGAACGATCCCGCGTCGTCTTCAGGATTCGCGGGCACCGGTGCTCCCGGCTCCCAGCAGCGAACCTCCTTGGTCACGTCCAGGTCGGGGATGGTCTGCCGGCTGGCGACCGCTGCGATTTCTTCGGGGGGCAGGTCGATAACGTTGCCACCCTTCACGTAGACGATATTCTGCGCAATCGCAAGTCGATTCCGCCTGGCCCTCTCCCGTTCACTCTCTTGCGTTAGGTCAAAGGGCCAGGGCTCGGGACCGAAAACGCCGCTTGTTTCCACCGCCAGTATCACCATCTCCACGTTATTGCGATTCGTCGCCCCCGCTGGCGGACAAAGGGCAAGCTCCCTGTCAATGCAGTCTTGAGTTCTATTTGTAGGGTTAGGATTCTGCGATTCATTGGGCAGCAGTCCATCTGCCGTTGGAAACGTCAGAATACGCCGCCTTAATTCCTCCCGGAACGCGCCATCTCCTCCCGGCGACTGGATTTGCAGACGGAGCGGAAGCGGATTCGAGGCCTCAGTGCTGTCGATCGACGTTAGCACTCGAAACTCAGCGAGAGCCCTGGCCATGTTTGCCGCGACCGTATTCCTGGGTTCGTAGTCACCATAGTCCGCACAAGCAATCACGCTGTATTCGTAGCTTTCCGCAAGGGGGTCATCCGGACTTCCCGAGCATGCCGATCCGTTTCCGTCCGCGTCAAATGGGATTGGGATGACTGAATCGAACCCACTGTCGTCCGAGATATCCAATCCAATATACAAAAAGCTGTCATCCACTCCGTCATCCGGATGGCTGTCAGGTGCAAACCACACAATTGTGCAACCCACATTGAATCCGCAAGGATTATTGGCCTCGACTGGCGGCTCCTGGTCGCCCGTGTCTCCCGGTTCAACCGTATCCCCAAATGCCCGAAGCGCATCAATATACCCCCAGGGACCATTAGTGCGGAGCTCACTGCAATTCACAAATGGTTGTGGGCGGTAACCGACTGGCACGCCGGAAAAATTGCAGCTCGTCGTGCAAACAGATGCGTCGAGGACTCCGTCGGGAATCGCTTCTCTGAATGGCATCAACAACAACCGGTTCTCGGCGTCGGGGAAAGACGACCCTGGCCGAGGGATAGACATCCACGGACACTGGCTTGGTTGCGTTATGGGGCATTCCAGATTTGGGCTGGGAAAAAGGCACGCAGCCGATTGCAGAAGCGCAGGCTCGCTCCCACTATCCGTCCCCAGAGCAATATCAACGGCCTCATCAATCGCCGGCGGATTGCCAGCCGCCACCGAATCAACCCCGAGAACCGCGGTTCCCAATAGGGCCACGCATGCGAGACCCCGCCAATGCGCTTCAACCAAACGAGACCCCGCACAGAGCGTACCCATCAGGCTTCCCTCCAAGATATTCACCGCGCGAGCGGACAGACCGCATGTGCATGTAGAAAGGACCCCGCTATCAAAACCGCTCCCCGAGCATCAACTCGGACCGATAAGCAATACGACCGATAAATCGTAACGACCGATAAATCGTAACGACCGATAAATCGTAAAGCAGTTTACGATATCCTTGCGGCATTCGTCAATTTATGTTCACTATTTTGCATTATCGGACGCGCCTAGGATTCGCCCAGCTTTCGCAATGTAGATGGCCTGATTTCGTGTAGAAGCAATCGCCAACCGAAGAACCCGCGGAGCTTACACTTCGTGCCAGCGACTGGCGGCGCTTCGGTCGCGCAAATGAAAGCAGGGCTGTCCAGCGATCTCTTTCGTCGCCGAACAACCCCAAAATGCAGCCAAAAACCAATTTTAGCGTATATGCTTAATATGCGTGCGCCGCGGATTGGAGTAGCGGTCCTGCCAAGGAAACAAAAATCCTCTGCTCGCTTGTTCCATCAGGGTCTGCCCCCGCCTCGCCAATCGACACACCTCGGTAACCCATGCCGTAAGCGCCCAATTGATCAACCCAGCGGAGGCTTCCGAGACCTTCCCACGCGTAGCGGTCTAGAGTCGTTGCCGTGGCTGCATACACGTACCTGGAGTCAAAGGCGATGCTTCCAAAAGGCTGCCCGTCATCGAAGTGGAAGCGAAAGCTCAATCGGCTATCTACGACATTTTGACTCTCGACTATGTCGTAAGCACTGAGCACGGAATCCGCGGGCTCCCCGTTCAGAACGTCGTTCGCCTCGATTGCGACCAAGACTGAACCATTCGTCGTTAGCGACCACACACTCATCATTGTTTGTTGATGATCCAATTTGTGCAGGAACTTGCCACTTCCTCGCCTGGCGTCCACAAGATAAATCCCATCCGGAGACCCTACGACTCCAAGATTTCCTGAAAGCACCATTGTTGTCGGCCAAGGAACACGATCAACAACTGGAGCGTCGCCCGATGACCCAACCCAAGAAAAGTCATCGGGGTCGACAGCGCGAATCTGCCAGCCACCTGTCATGAAGTGCCCAACAAAGAATACCGAATGCGCCGCACTGGTCACGTCAAGCACGACAAAGTTGTCTTCAGCGAAAGTCGAAGAACAGTCATCAACAAAGGGTGAATAGGCATCTGACACGTCAACGGCCACGAGTCCGGCGGTCGAGCAGGGCACAAAAAGCCTCCTTCGAGCGACGTCTACGTCCATCTTCATGCCGGGAACGGCACAAGCCCTGACACGCCCAACCTCGACGAGGTTTCTTGGGTCGCTAACGTCTACGCCGACCACATACCCGTCCGACTGCAGCAGCCACGCCGTCTCCCCGTCCATTACCATCGACCGTACGTTACCCACCTCTGGCGCCAGCGTATCCAGAGGTACCATCGGCGAGATTGGGTCCACGCGTACGGTCTTTTGCATTGATACGAATTGATAGTCGAAGTCAAAAACGGTAAGACGAACGTTGATATCTCCGGGCTCCTGCACGCGCCGTTGCACAATCTGCCCCGACCCTATCGTCTGACCCGTCCCGGTGAAATCCCAGCGGTACCCGAGAACGCCCGCCGGCGGCTGCGCCGCAGTAAAGGTAACGGTATCTCCAGCCATCGCCGACGTGGGATTAACGGTAAACTCCGCGGTTAGCCCGCCGGGTTCGACCGTGACGAAGACGGCATCAAGCGGACGGCCGATTGCCTGCCCGCCGAGCCAGAGTGCGACACCCCACTCGCCTTCCTGCGGGAACACGTGGGTCAGTGAATTTGTCGACGTCTGGAATTCAGGGACGGACTTTGCTCCGCCGGGCGTCGGAGTGCGGTCGTACACCTTCCACGTGAATAGCGGGACGAACCGACAGGCATCCGTGGAATTGGCCGTAAATGTGACAGGCTCGCCGACGCGCGGATTCGCGGCGCTTGCTTCGATAGTGAATTCGCACTTCGCTCGCGGCCCGGCATCGGCTTCGCTCGTCTGGCCCAGACACGCCGCTACGAGCGTTATCCCGATCGCCCCGTACCGCGGGATCCAGCCGGTGGTTCGTGTTAGTATGGGTCGTGTCTTAAATTGCGACTTTGGGCAAAATGCGTCGCGTGCGCGCACCGGTAGCGCTCGAGGCCGGTTCGAAGAAATACCGTCCTCATCTGGCGCACCGAAATCGTCCGCGCTTACCCCTTTTCCATCGTGGCGGCTTGTGTGGCTTGTCTTTACGCTCTCAATTGGTGGAGGCCCGCCCGGCGTTCTTGAGCCGGCGCTGCCCCGTTTGCCAGCATGTCCTTGGTTTTCGCAGAATGATCCACTTGGCCGTGCCAGCTCCCGGCCGCCGCCCCACGGAGTCGTGGAACGTGCCATAGGCGGTCCTCCCGATGGAAGACGACCTGCGGGACGTGAGTGGTTCTTGCCCTGCTCTTCGCAGGCGATCCCGGGGGGGGCAAGCCGCGTATCTACTGCCTGGTACCATCGCGGCGCATACCGCGTTGGCTTGGGCTCGGGTCGGGGCGCGTCCGCTTGCAGAAGGTTCGCGCCACACCATAATGCCCATATGCCCCAGACTGCCGATACTATCGTTATACGATTGAACCGTCGATAAAGCACGTCAGCTTCTGACCGCTCCAAGCGGGCCCCCAAAGGCCGGAATTATCGGTCAGATAGTAGAGCCGAAAATCCGCGGTGGTCAATACCGCAGTATTAGGACCGGAGTCCCACCCGCATGTCAGCGTTTCGGCTTTGGAAAATCGCAGCGCGTGTCAACGTGCTTTCGGACGAGCATTCCCCGCGCCGATGGCCGTGCTCCCTGAGCGCTTCCGAACTTGTCGCGTGGGTTGGGCGGCTCCGCGCCCTGGCGGCGTGACAGCGCGCCGTCGACGCCGGCGAGGGCGTGGACAGATCAATGGCTTGTGAGGGGAGTTCAACGGGGATCGTAATCGGGATGCCCGAGTCCGAGAGGACGTCCTCGGCCGCGAACATGTCGCCGTAGGGTTCGTAGCTGTACTGCTGGATGATGCCGCTGTCGTTCTCGGCCGCGGCGATGACGTTGTAGTTGGCGTCCTGGAGGACGAAGCGGGGAGTCGATCCTCCGTCGGCGTAGTAGGCGACGAGCTCGTCGATGTAGTCGAATCCCCAGACGTATTGCCGGTGGAGCGACAGACTGGCATCACTGCCCTTGTAGTGCTCGACGATGCGGTTGCCGTCGTAGTAGAAGTATTCGTCCGGGGCGAAGGGACGACTGACGTGCTTGGCGATCCGCCGGCCGAGAGCTTCGTATTCGCAGGTGGAGACGTTAGGATTGGGCAACCCGTCATGGCGATGGCATAGAATGCGGCGCCAGAAAAGGAGTTACCGAGGTGTCATAAGGACGGCATGAGCCACACCGCCTCGGATTCCGGTTCCTGCAATCCAGCCGGCGTCATTGATGCTATTGGCTGCGGTAATCAGCCACCCAGTATTCGGCGCGATGAGATAGTTCAAATCCATCAACAATTCGTCGCGCCACAGAAAACCGTGGTCTTCAATAGATTCGGCAGACTCATCGAGTTCCGCTATAGCTGAATCCCCGACCACATGGCCATGG
Organism: Phycisphaerae bacterium; assembly: GCA_024102815.1. Taxonomy (NCBI): domain Bacteria; kingdom Pseudomonadati; phylum Planctomycetota; class Phycisphaerae; species Phycisphaerae bacterium. The sequence continues at coordinate 22,584 of JAGFJJ010000012.1, read as the reverse complement.
ATGTTGACATCGGAGGCCCTAGCGTCTGATCCTCCGAGCGAGCCCAAATCCTTGATTCGTCCCTGTTCCCAGAGGAAGGCGTGTACTTGGGTTTCATTAATATATCCCCAGCCCGCAACCTGTCCCATTTCGTTAATTGCCGTGGCGCAAGCGCCCTCTCCGGTAACCAACTCAAACAGCGTGAAGTCTCCCTCTTGGCAAAGAAACGCCGACCCGCCCGGCGTCTTGCCGACAACCTGCCCCTTGTTGTTGATCCCCCATGCACTTGACCCGAACCGAGAGTATGCATCTCTGCCGAATCGATTGGCCGTGCAGAGCTCTATGGACTGCGACCTGTGCCAGAGAATAGCGAGCTCGGGGCCGCCTCGTACTCGATCGGGGGTACGGTCCCGCCAACCGGCAATTTGACCTGCATCGTTGATGTGGGAGGCCATGCCATCGGGGCCGTCGTCCCCGTCGAGCAGGCGGATTACGCCTTGGTCCCACAAACACGGGAGATGGCCGCCGCGCGATCCCTGCGCGGAACCAACGACTTGCCCATTCGCGTTAATGGAGTGAGCCTTGCTTGCGCGGCCAACGGGCGCATCGAGTTTCCGCAGGCTGTCACCCTCCCAAACGAAGGCGCGCGAGACTCCGTCCTTCAAATCAGCCGCCCCGACGACTTGGCCTCGGTTGTTCATTCCAAAGGCCCTGCTCTCTTCGCCGCCCAATGTGCCGAGATCGACAACTTCGTAGGATGGGATCTTTCTACTGCTCATGACAACCTTGATATACTTCAGCCGGAGAACGGTCAAGACTATCGCCACAAGTAAGCGCCGGGAAGAGTGACTACCTTGCCCAGAATAGGTTGCGATCGGCATCGGTATACGCGCCGTGCATCTCGCGCCAGTAATTCCAGCCATAGTAAATAGTGAAAGTGTTGCCACCAAGGCCCGCGTTCATATCCTTGATGATGTCCAAGGCTTCGATTTCCTGGTAGAGGCTCGGGCCACCGCGTCCGATGGACTGACTCAATTGAACCAGTTCGGCGTAGGATGCGCTTGCGTCGCTGGAGTAGATGCCCATGGCGATTCCGGCTCCGGCAAAGGCGAGGAAAGTACCGCCGCTGCCGTAAGTTCGCTTGGCCTGCCTCGGACCGCCAGGAGAGGTCCGCCGTTTCAACTGTTCTCGTGTGGCCCGATTGCTGACGCCGCCGACCTCTGGAAGATCAGAGGCCGCCGTGATCCTCTTCATGGGTATCCTGAGGCCACCTTTTCCCCCCGGCGTTTTTGAGGGAACGCGGTCGGCGCTCGCGCGGCGCAGGGCGTCCTTCATGTGCCCGACATTGTCCGCGTCGTCAACGTCGATCCCCGCGACCACGAGGGAGTCGCGAACTAGCTTGCTGCGCTTGTCATCATCCAGAATCTCGCCCGCGAATGGCCCCCTTTGGACTTTTTCTTTGCCCCAAAAACCTGCTTGGTCTCGCTTCTGATAAAGCCTCTTGTCGCTCCAGAACTTATTGACTCTTTTATGTGTCTCGGTGTCCAGCCACACCACCGGACCGTTTGGATCGCCACCGAGAGCGACGGGAACAAGGTGATGCCAATCAAGACCCATCGCGTCAGCTCGAGTCAATGGGTTGGAGCCGAAGGGGAGGTAGAGAGCGAAGCCGTCTTCATATTGCCCAATTGCGTTCACAAAAATGGCAATGAATGTGTGGTCGGCACCATAAATCGCTGCGCGCTGCAGGATCAGGCCCGTTGCGTCGGGGTCCCTTTGCAGGAGTCGTACTGTCATTGGATCATAGGTGCGGTTGCGCATGTGAATCTTGCCGGTTTCCCAGTCGTGCATGTGGCCGTGGAAGCCGAAGGGCGTGGACAGATCAATGGCTTGCGAGGGGAGTTCAACGGGGATCGTAATCGGGATGCCCGAGTCCGAGAGGACGTCCTCGGCCGCGAACAAGTCGCCGTGGGGTTCGTAGCTGTATTGCTGGAATATGCCGGCGTTGTTCGCCGCCGCGGCGATGACGTTGTAGTTGGCGTCTTGGAGGACGAAGCGGGGAGTCGATCCTCCGTCGGCGCAGTAGCCGATCAACTCGTCGATGTAGTCGAATCCCCAGACGTATTGCCTGTGGAGCGACAGACTGGCATCACTGCCCTTGTAGTGCTCGACGACGCGGTTGCCGTCGTAGTAGAAGTATTCGTCCGGGGCGAAGGGACGGCTGACGTGCTTGGCGATTCGCCGGCCGAGGGCATCGTATTCGTAGGTGGACTGCACGCGAGCGCGGCATTGCCAAGGAAGCCGTCAGCCACGCGACGGTGTGCGAATGGGATTAGCGCAGATTATTCGCTTGGCGGGTCTTACAGCACCGGGTTGAGGAGGACTGCCCGGCGTCGGTCATTCACCATGGCATCCGCCGCAATCTGCCCTGAATTGTTGATCGCATCGGCGGTGATGATCGTATAGGGGCCACGGTCGACAACGAGATCATTCAGGTCGGTCGGCTCGCCGTCGTGCCAGATGCATCCATGCTTCTCATCACTTCCGGCTCGGTACGTGGAGTAGCCGACGACCGCCCCGTCATCGTTGAGGGCGAGGGCCCGTGCGTTCGATCCTGCAATCGTAGGCAAACGCATCAGCCGATCAGCAAAGACGAAGGCATACTGTTCGTCCCAATCCACCACCCACCCGCAAACCACGCCGCGGCCGTTAATCTTGTGAGGATGAACGCCGCAGCTGTTCTCGGCTCGAATGATTGTATACTGATCACCTCTCTTCAAGAAGCCCTCAAAAGACACTTTGCCGATAATATCTCCACGGTTGTTTATACTCTCGGCTCTTGAACTGGGTCTGGGGTGTTCGGGGAGTATCGGCGCAATTTCAATCGAGCGCCCATCAACCCAGCAGGCTGCCACCTCGCCGGGATGGCCAGGACGGTGGCCAACGATCACTCCGCGTTCGTTGACGTCGTGAGCACAGCTATTCCAGTCCGGGTCCGGTTCTTCGAGGAGAATAAGGTGCCCTTGGTGCCAGAAGCAGGCCACGTCATCGTCGTCCACCATAGCGGACCCGACGACCAAACCGGAGTCATTGATCGCGCTTACGTCGATATCTTTACCACCATAGGCCGGCAGAATCAGTGTCTCGCCTTCGTGCCAGATTAACCCAATCAGCAGGCCGTCATTGCCTCGAATTGCTGCCAATACCGCGCCGACAGAGTTAATGTCCCGAACTGCACCTTCGCAGTCCTCCGGCGCAATATCGAGTATGCAAGAACGCGTCTGCAACGCAATGCCCTCCTCAACCAATAAATTGGACCGCCCTGGCAAGTTCGTAGCGCCCGCAACGAATCGACGCAGATTCAGTCCAAGTCAAATCCGCTTCGCCCAATGTTCCAGGCGGCGTACGTGCTCCTTGGAGTTCCGCAGGATTTGCGGGAACGGATGGTCACGGCAGGCGCTGCTCGGGCAGCGGCGTGAGACTGACGTTCGTGGCTCGTGCCTTCTTTAGCGCTTTGGCGACTCTCTCGGTTACGAAGATCCACGCCGACCCCTCGGGGAGGAAGAAGTCGCACCCGTCCCAAGTGTCCGGATCAAAGTAAAGGCCGAACTTCTGCTGCACCGCCGTTACCGGAAGGCCAGGCATTCCCATGTGTTCTGGGTTAGGCTCGACCCAAACAAGTCGAGCCTTCGAATCGTCAGTCGGCCCGCACCGGCCAAGGACGGAGAGGCCCTTGTATCCGGTGATCTCGTCTGTCTTTCCAAATACCTTCACTTCGTAGGTGGACCAGCCGGTGAATCCCTGCTCGTCGAACATCCTCACGATTCGATCGGAGACCAATCGAATATGCACAGCCTCAGTGCTGAGGAAGTCACCGGTCTTGCTGCCAAGCATTCGCCTTAGAGGAACGGGTTTATCCGCCCGAATGTCGCCCCGAAGAAGCAAGTACGGAGAGTTCCAGGGGCCTGGTTCACGGGATACGTGAAAATGAAGGTACCCTCTGCGCATCGCAGAGGTTAGCCTATAGAGCCTACTGAAGTCCATCAGGGGTTGACCTTTGCATCAAACAGGACTTCCAACTCGTAATGTCTCGCCAGTTCGCGGGCCTTGTCCAGCACGTCGTTCCTTGTCGCGTTTGGGAACTTATCGAAGAAGTCCTCCCACGCCTTGTTGTATTCAAATGCCTTGCTCCTGTGTACCGTCGTGGACCACCAGGTGCCGTAGACCGGCTTGTGGATGTTGGCGATGCCAGCGCGATTGAACTGAAACTCGAACTTCTTCGGCAACAGGTGATGCGCTTGGAAGAGTTCGCCAGGGTCCCAGCCGCTAAGGACCTTGAGGTTATGGCGCATGTTGCCATACGTGTAGGCCCTGAACGCGCCGACGAATTTTCCGCCCCGCTTCGCTTTGGAGAAAAGCGCCGCGGCCTTGCCAAGCGTCTTGGCCGCCTTGAACAGCGAAGAGGCAGCATTGATTCCGCCAAGCCCGACATTCAGATAGTCCAGCAGGCCGCCGCGGCCGCTACGGATAATCTGGACTGACTTGTACGCATCGTATATACCATATCCGGGGATCAGCGACAATGCGATATCCGCCGCGGTTTGTAGCCCGAGCGATGCCCAGGCTACCCCCTCATTGATCGCGGCCAGCGCGTACACCTTCTGCCCCGTCAAGTCATCTGCAAGCTCCTCGGTTTCGTCCCACATAGTCCAGGAAAGCCCGGACGGATCGCGATGATTGATCGGATTGCTTCCGGCGTACTCATACAGACTCATGCCGTTGGTGTACTGCCCGCCGGCGCGGAGGTTGGCGAAGACCATCGCGGTCTGGGCGTTGGAGCGCAGGGCCGAGACGATGACCAGCGCCGTCTGGTAAGGGTCTCTTTGCAGCGGCCTCCCCGTAACGGGATCATAGAGGCGCACGCGCATGTGAATCTTACCAAATTCCCAGTCGTGCATGTGGCCCTGGAAGCCGAGGGGCGTGGACAGATCAATGGCTTGCGAGGGGAGTTCAACGGGGATCGTAATCGGGATGCCCGAGTCCGAGAGGACGTCCTCGGCCGCGAACATGTCGCCGTAGGGTTCGTAGCTGTACTGCTGGGTGATGCCCTCGGTGTTCGTTGCGGTAGCAATGACGTTGTAGCTGGCGTCCTGGAGGACGAAGCGGGGAGTCGATCCTCCGTCGGCGTAGTAGCCGATCAACTCGTCGATGTAGTCGAATCCCCAGACGTATTGCCTGTGGAGCGACAGACTGGCATCACTGCCTTTGTAGTGTTCGACGATGCGGTTGCCGTCGTAGTAGAAGTATTCGTCCGGATCGATGGGACGGCTGACGTGCTTGGCGATTCGCCGGCCGAGGGCGTCGTATTCGTAGGTGGCGATGAGGTCGCCGAGTGTGCCGGAAAGGACACCGCCGGCGTCGACGCTGAGGCCGCCCTTGTCATAGACGGCCACGACGCGGTTCCAGGCGTCGTACTTGTAGTGCTGCCGGCCGTCGAAGGCGAGGTTGCCGGCGTCGTCGTAGGCGAAAGGAGATTCGACGGCCCCGGAGCCGTCGTTGAAGGTGCGCGTGGTGATCTCGTTGACGGCGTTGGTGGCGTGGCTTTCATTGTGCGTGGGCGTGTCGGAGCCGGGCTCGTACCCTCCGCCGGCGCTCGCGATGTCGTATTCGATCAGCCCGTCCTGCGTGTCGTCCCCGGACCAACTGCCCAACAGGTCGAGGGTCCATTGCCGGCCGACGGCGACGGCGCCGCTGTAGGGGGGAGTGGTGATAACGCCGGCGTCAAGCACTCCCCGCTCGGCGTTGATCAGCCGGTCGAGGCGGTCATAGGCGTAGGTGTAGGAGCGATCGTTGTCGTGCTCGGCCTGGGTGATGTGGGCCGAGGTGCGGTTGCCGTTTTTGTCGTAGTTGTAGAGGTATTCGAACGGCGTGGCCGCGTTGGCGAAATCCATGCGGCTGATGCGGCCGAAGCGGTCGAACCCGCCGCTGGCGAAGTCGAGCGTGACGGCGGAGGTACCCCAGGTCTTGGACAGCGGCGTTCCACCACCGGACCTGCGGTAAGAAATCATGGGTGCATCGTCCGCACCGTCGATGCCGGTCATGCGGTTGGTGTCGTCGGTCCATGTGGCGGAGGTGGATCCGGCGTTGTAAGAGAAGTTGAGGGCGCGTGCCGCCGTGGCATTCGCGTTGTAGACCATCGAGCTGAGGCGCATGCGTCCGGGGCCGTTTGCGTCGGGCGCGGCTCCGGCACCCACGGGCTTCCACGACCATCCGTAGGCTGTGGTGCGCTCCATGGATGTGGTCGATCCCGGTGTGGGGTCGAGTGTCTCGCTGAGCAGGTTACCCAAGGGGTCGTAGGTGTACGTCACCTTGCTCTGGAGCGTGTCGGGAGTCGTCGTATCGCCGTAGAGCTCGGCGGATGTGAGCATGCCGCGACTGTCATAACGGAAGAGCAGGTGGTCGACGGCGCGCAAAGGATCCACGAGCGCCGAGCCGTCATCGGAGTATGTGACTTGCACTCTCGATGGGGAGCCCGCGGGTCCGGGCACGCAGCTGGCACAGTCGTCGGGAAGGTCGTTGAGGAAGTCGAGGCGAACACCGCGCTGATCCGTCCGCGTGGCCACGCTGCCGTCGGGCGTGTACGTGAAGGTAAGGGTGTCCGTCGCGCTGGCATCTCCGCTCGTTTCATCCTTGGGGTATCGGATCTGCCGCACGAGGTTTGTGGCCGTGGATATTGTTTCGCCGTGATTGGAGTCATTGACGACATCCGCGCCGTACACCAACTTGGTCACTTGGGTGGGAACGGTGCCTCCATCGATGCTGACGCGCGTTACTTTCTTGGCGCTTGTTGTCCAAGTGATATCGCTTGGCGTGAATTGCTGTCCTGGGTCGGGGGGGAGAATGGCGACAATCATGTCCTGAAGGCCGCCACTGGAATAGTGATAGGCGGTGTATCGACTCGGGCCGGCGTAGTCCGGTGTGAGTTCGGATCCGCCGTTCCAGTTCTCTGCCGCGAGGAGTGTGCGGCCGAGGAGGTCGTACCAGATTCGGGTCACGATGCCTTTGGCGTCCTGTGTCCAGATGCGCCGGCCGGCGAGGTCGTAGCCGAAGCGGCTGACGACGGCATGTACCCTAGCTCCGCCTTGGGCAAAGTAGTAATCGTATACATCGCCGTCCGTCCCCCACTCTGGCGGATTTCCGGAATCATAAGCCGGTGGCGTGCCGCTCGTGAGGCCGTCAGGGCCGGCCGTTCCCCAGTTGGCCGTGGCCATGAGGCGCAGGGCATGGTCATACCAATTGTAGGTGTAAGTGACTATGTAGTCGGAAGGCGGCGTATATCCGTCAAAGGTGAACTCGCCTCCGCTTTGGGGCACGCCGGCGCCGGTGTCTGCGCTCTCTTCATCAGCGGAGCCTTTGAACTCGAAATGGACCTGGACCTGGGCGTTCCCGAAGATGTCGTATTGGGTCTGCGTGCGGGTGAGTTCGACGCCGTCCGGGTTTCCCTGGGGGATACCTCCCGATTCCGGTTCCTCTTTCGACCAGGTTGACATGGACACAACGCGGCCCAGCGAGTCGTATTCGAAAGTCGTGACGCCGTCGGGCGTCGCCTCGCGGAGAACGCGGTCGAGTTCATCGCGGTAGGTTCGCGTGAAGGAATAGCGCTTGGCTCCACCGGTGCCCGCGAGGGATCGTGGGTCGTATTGCCGTTGCTCGAATACCCGGCCGAGTTCATCGTAGATCGTCTGGGAAAGGGAGAGGGGGAGATTGCCGGGCCCGCGCGTGAGGCACTCCGAGATGACCATGTCCGGTGCGAGCTGGTCCGACTCCTGCCAGGCGCGAACGCGATCCAATTCCGGCGCGGCGGCCCCGGGCCAGGTGGCCACGACGAGCGGCCGGTCCAGGTTGTCGTACACGGTCGTCGTCACCGATACCGTGGCCGCCGTGGCTGGATCGGCTGGCCCGGCGTACCCGACAGCCAGCTCGCGTGCCATGATCACGCGACCTCGCCAGTCGTATTCGTATTGTTCATCACGGCTGCGAGTTTTCTCTTCGTATGGACTCTCGCAGGCCTCGGCATCGTCTGCGAAGCGGCGCACGCGGACGAGGCGATTTGCGTCATAAGGCCAGTCCTTGTTCTCCGTGATAGTTGTGCAGTCATCGCTGCCCGCCATCGGGCTGTGCTCGCAAGCGCTCGTACCGTCGTTGTAGAGACGGTGTTCGACGAGGAGCATGTCATCGCCGGAGGTGCTGTATATTGGAGGGAACCAGTCGGAGCAACCGTCAATGGAACCTCGGAAGATCTTCGTAGGGCGGCGTTTCGTGTCGTATAGGAGGCGCGTTACTGCGCCGTTCGCGTCCTGTTGGCGGGCGATGCGGTCCTCAAGATCGTAAAGATAGTGCGTCACTAGCTGGCGCGTGTCGGGCGAACCGTCAGTAGGCGGGGACGCCGTGTGGTCGCTGAAGATGATGTCTTCGGTCGGCTTGAGCGTGGAAGGTTGCGTGTAGTGCTTGAGGGATCGAGATAATGTTATGATCTGATCTCTGGGCGCCGGGGGCCAACTGGCATTCTCGTCAGCCTGCCAGGGATGCTTGGGAATCAATGTATGACCATTATCGACCCAGTCGCCAATGTTCCCAAAGCAGTTCGGGCTGTCGAAACACGGTGAACCAGCAGTCCAGAAGTCGCTCCTATAGGTTGAATCCGTCCAGCCGTCGATCGCGGAGTCGTGGGTATAGTCGGCGAGGGAAATGCCCCATCCGAAGTCGGTGATCTTCTCTTTACTCTGGACTCCAGCGTCCTCGTGCCGGGCGATCTTGCGCTCCTCGACGAAGCGCCCTGAGCGATCGAGAACCGTTACCGATGTTACACCATATACGTCGGTGACCGTGGTCAGGTCAGGGGGTGTTCCCACCTCCCGATCTTGCGTGTGTTCGTACTCCAGAAGGTAGATGTACGGATCCTGCCATTCGAGCTGCGGTTTCTCGCTGGCGGTTCCATGGAGAATCGTTCGATTAGCCAGGACTTTGAAGTCGGTGTGATCGACACTTGTCCAACCGCTAGTATCTTGAACTCCCACGGACCGGCGGACCAGAATGCCTGAGTCATTGTAGGAGTTTTGGGAGACAACATGTGCGGCGGTGTCGTCCCCCTCATAGATCCGGAGCATGTATGCGGCAATCGTGTCAAAGTCGTCGCCTATTTCGTCTTGTACGCTGCCTGGCAGTCGGTCGTAGTCTACATCAATGATGCTGACATCCTGCCTGCCGAGTTCATCATACCCGATGTAGTTGACCAGAAACGGGGTAGTGGGCGCGGGATGTGGAGAACCGCTCGTACCTGCTCCGCGTCCGACGAAGCGCAGGCGGCCGCTACGATCATAGAATTCGATTTGCAGGGCAACGTTGCCTGTTCCTCCAAACTCAACAGGGACGGCTTCGGTCCACTGCCATTTGAACCGGACCTGCTCATCATCGGGATCTGACGGATTGTAGGTGTCGTAATCGTAGTAGGTGTGTAGGACCCCGTCATTGGCCGGGGTGCAACTCATCGATGGTGGGCATTCGGGGGTCGGCAGGCTTTGGATTGCGACGGAATCCTGCACTTCAAGCGATGGAACATGTGTGTTTTCCGGTTCTCCCTGAACGCAGACGCTTTCGCCGATCGTGTCGGCGGGATCGGATAGCCAGTCCGAAAGTTGGGCGCCGGCGCGATAGTAGGTTGCATGTGTCGCGGGAAGCGTCGTTTCCTGGCCGGCCGTTTTCTCGAAGAGCTTCGTGGCCATTACAATCGAGAGTTGTTCCGGCTTGACGCGCTGTACAGGTACCTCGTTGAGAACCTGTGGGGTATGGCATTGCTGGGCGTAAAGTTCGCCGCCACCGGACCCGCGGGCGATGCCGGCAAGGACTCTCTGCCATCCTTCGGGACCCCCGAACAATTGTGTCAGTACGCGACCCTCGTTCTTGATGAAGGACAGTCCTCGGTCTCGCCAGCCTGCGACCCAACTAGGATCGAAGACATGTTTGGCTTGTCCGCGGTTGTTCAGCAGTTCAAATTGCTGGTTGTCGACGAGGCTGGTCTGGTCACCCTCGAAGCCCGGCGTGAGGATCAGCCGGTCGCTCAATGCAATGCCGTAGTAGTTCATGACGACGACGCGACGCGTCTTTACCTTGGAAGGGTTGTAGAGATAGCCGGAGGTGGAGTAGAGGTAGCGGCCGCCGCCATAGGCGATGTACCGCTCAGACGGCGGACCGGAGTCCAAGTCGAGGCGGAAATCATCCTCATAAATATAGAAATCGCTGCGGCCGGACTCGCCGGCGTACTCATCGATGCCCTGTTCCACCATTTCGTCGACGACGGTGATATTGCGGGCATCCGCGTAGGAAAGGACCGCGTCGGTACCATAAATGCTCGACTCGGCCCCCAGATAGTCGAAGCGATAGAGGTGCATTTCGCCATCGCCCCCACGGACGCGGGCGGTCTTGACCATGTATTTGCGAAGGCGCGGCTCGGCGCCCGTAATGCCCATCCGTCGCAGAGTCGTTTCGTGCGACGCAGATTGGGTGCAATAGCACTCCTCGTCCTCGCAGGCGCCGTCCGGGCATGCCTGTCCGCAGGCATAACGTGCATAGCACCATCCACAGTCCTGCTGCATGAAGCTGCTGCAATCGGGATCGGTATGAATTTCCTCTCGGTACTCGGTGATCCAAGGTATTTGACCATCACAGGCATTCGATGGCAGGCGGTTCGATGGATCGTTGTCGTCGAAATCGTCGAGACTGGTTGACCCAAAGGAGACGACCGGCGGGCGTTCATAACACTGTTGCACGCCGACGACCATGTTGTTCTCGTCGAGAATCGGCTCGACATAAGGGTTGTAGTACGTGTACCACTGTGATGCGTACATGATGAGCGGCTGGCCGGCCACTTCGTGCGCATCGCTCAAGCGAATGACGTCGTCGGGCTCGTTGATATCGTCTTCTGAATTGGCGTTGATAATGGCGAGAACTGCTCCGGGATCAAAGACGGCTTTCAGAAATCCGAGGTCGTTGTAACGATATAGCCAGGTTTGCTCAGTGAAGTTGTAGGGGTTATTGAATGCGTCTTCGCGCATTCGCACAACGCGCTTTATGAGGTGGATTTCGGACGGCTGCAACGGGCGGCCGCCGTCCGACTCGGACGGCGCGCGGAATTGAGGGCTCGGCAGGCAGTCCGCATGAACGTTGCCGGGAAAGACGTCATGATGGCCATTTTGGTTTACGTCAACAAACAACTCGGTCGCGTCGCGGATTCCATTCTGGTTGGCGTCCGTAAACGGTTCGGAGAAGTTGGGATAGTACTCGTAGACCGGTGCATCATGCGAAATTGGTCGTCCAGCGACGTCGCGGCCCTTCAGAAGCCAATAGGGATTGGACCGCGCGTACACGTACTGAACCTGATACACCCAGGGGTCGGCGGCACCCTCCTCACTGAGCGGGTCTCGGCAATGCTGATTCACTACCCCGCCTGAAGCCGAAACGGCAGGCAGACTCCCGCCATTTGGCACGAACGGATACCTGCCCGTTCTGCAAAGCTCGTCGTCACCTTCAGGGGCATCGCTTATGGATCGGATATCCACGAGGAGAGGATTCTGGTCGCTGTCTTCGTCCATCAACCCGTCCTCGTCGTCGTCGTAGAGGGCAAACGGGTCCATTTTCGTATTTTGGGAAACGTTATTCCAATAGAGAGGATTGGGGCAGCCGGTGTCCAGATGCGTCTGCCTGGGCCACCGTTCGTCAACTGTGCCTCCGTCCTGTAAGAAACAGTTTTCCTTTTCCTGTGGTGTGACGCTATCGTCATGTGGGTCCAGTATGACTTCTTGGCACCTTGAGCAGGCGGACACATCGAGAAACCGCAGATATCCGTTGGTGTCCTCATCCTTCATTCCATCGCCGTCGTCGTCGTCGGCACAGTGACCGGGGCACTCGGGATCAAAGGCCGCCCCGGGCGGGTCCGTGTTGTCGAGCGTCAGAGTAGTACTCTCGATCTCGTCGTCCGTACCGCCACTTTCGTTGTCATCGCCCAGCCATCCCGGTGGGCATCCCTCGCCCCAGATATTCGTTTGAACACCATCGCGAAACTCCCACGCGCCCCGCTCGCGACCCTCGCAGTCCTCGTCAATTAGACCGTCGCCGTCATCGTCCATGTCGCAAAGCCCAGGGCACTCGGCGTCGTCGCCCCCGAAATGCTGCCCACTCGGGTCGACCCGTTTCCCGAGGCGCACCCTGTGCTGCGGACCGTCTTGTCCCACCGTGCTGGCCCAGACGGAGAAGTCATCCTGAAATGGGGCGCCATTGATCTGCACGAGCGAATTCTGGTAGACGGGGTTGGCCGGATTCGAACGGTAGGCTTGGACGGTCAGAAGCGTGGTTTCGTCGTTTAACTCGGGTAGGCGGCCGAAATTCCAATCCGACTGCGGAAGATGCGAGTAGATAGACTTCCACTCACGCCACGTCTCGTCGTCAGGCTGACGGCCGAGGGTCTCCGTCCAATTCTCCATGGCCACGGCCGTATCCGTCGCGGAGATGCGGTCGCTTTCGGGATGCTCGTAGATGAAGACAATTGTCCACTGAGGTGTCCCGGGATCCGGAGTATTCTTGTCGCGGAGCTGCACCGTACGCAAACGCTTATGCGGCAGGCGCCAGGACTGGGGAATGGCGCGGAGCCCCGGCGGCGCATTCGAATTGCCGGTAGGCATGCCGCGGTGCGGCACCTTGTAGTCGGTCTCCCAGCCGTATTGGGGCACGCGGTCGAAGAGAACCTGATTCCCGTATTCATCCGACGCCGATTGCGCAAGTAAGGTGCCGGCTTTGCCGGCGCCAACAAGTCCGCCGACGATATTGGCACTGTTTATGTCCCATTCCGCCGACTCGCGAGGCCAGGTGGCGGAACGCTCGAATTTCAGGGCCAGGCGGCCTCCGTCGAGTTCCAACTTCTCGAATGGGTATATGTTCAGATAATTGGGGTAGTAATCGTCCGCCAGCCTCCAGGGTTGGTCCGAGACCGGTAAAGACGCCTCGTGGCCAAACGCCGGGTCCAGACCACGGCCGTGGAACCATGGCTCGCGAAACAGCGCGCTGCACGTGACCCCATCCAATGGAGGCGGATTGGAATGCTTGGGCCAATAGTCGGTTGTCGGCTTGGACAACTGGAAAATGCCACGGGAGAGTTGCAGGTTTATGGATGCCGGGAGACCGGGAGGCGAGTACCCTCCAGGCGCGACAATGACGGGGACTACGGGCTTAAACAATTCGTGAGGCTCGTCGTCTGACCATGCCGCGTCTCCGCAGATAGAAGAGATGGCCGTGCGGCTGGTCGCACCATATACGTAGCGCCAGTAGGGTAGGCCGCCCAACCAGGAATTGGAGCTGCGGTGACCCTGCCACGAGATGTCCTCTCCTTGATGCCAGCGGGCCTCCGACCAGGGCATTCGCCGAGTCTGCGGATTGTTGTCATCCTCCCAGGGGCGCTGGAGTAGGAGACCGGCCGTGCCCACCTGGGGCGGCGGTTCCGGGCTACCAAGCGTGCTCATCTGGTTGCGGTAAACCAGGTCACCGGCGGTCAGCGTGAAGTTCAGCCCTCGCTGAGGCGCCGTTCCCGAGAACAGCACGACGCCGTCCTGCATGGCCAACTGCGTGTGCGGTGCCCGGTCGGGGTGGAGTCGCCTGTTGGTTGGTCCCGTGCCGACGCACAGATAGTCCGTGCTCGGGGGGATCGAATTCATATACGGGGAGAGCTGTTCGGGGGCGACGGACACGAGGTTGTCGTCCGCAGACGCCCGCTGCCCCAAGATCAACAGTCCGAGGCATGCTGCAAAGGTCCAGCCGGCTACGTGTGCACGGGTCATGACGATTTCTCACGAAAAACTTGGCCTGCAATCTGCTGAGTCCCAGGGACTCCAGAAAGCACGCGAAACGCGACATTCTTTCACGGCGAACAACGGCCGCATGCACCGGCCTGCACGTCCTTGATTCCCCCGCAAGACCTAATCAGGATCACACCCAGGATCGCAGTAATCCCAGTGGTTTCCTTCTGGACACGGTTTGCCGTCGTACCACTCTTCCTGCGACGTGCGCCGAACCTCGATGGTCTTCACGCGCATCACATCCACACACGACATGCCGTGGCCTTTCGGACCGCCCGCCGTCGGCGCTACGCCGTTTTCGACGATACCCTCGAACACTGCTTCCGCGCCCGACTTGTCGTGCATGAAGCGAAGTCCGGGCGAGAGGCACATGCAGTTGCCGCGGTTGAAACGCTGGGGCGGGGCGCCAATGGAATCTCTGGCACACTCCTCGTACCGGCATGGGTCACAGAACTTGCACTGCTCGGGGTCCTGAGGGTCGCAGGGTTCGAGTGCTGTCGCACAATCATTGACGCCGCCGACCTCCAACGTCGGGTCGCAGGGTGTTTCGAGGTGGTCCGGCGTGCCGTCCAGATCGCAATCGGTCACGATCGTGTTGGGGTCGCAGGCGTCGCCCAGGCCGTCGCCGTCGGAATCGAGCTGATCCTCGTTATAGACAGAGGGGCAGTTGTCAACAGCGTCGCTGAAAGCGTCTGGTTCGTCAATGTCCGGGTTCGGGTTCGGGTCATGATTTCCGTTCAAGTAGATCCCGTCCGTTGGCGTCCAATCATCTGGACAGGCGGCTTCGTCGCATACGTCCGGATGACCATCCAAATCGTGGTCAACTTGGTCAGGATTCCAGCAGTCGTCGCAATTGTCACAAACATCACCAACACCGTCGCAATCGAAGTCGGGCTGCCACCAGTCGCCGTTGTTGAGGCTGAAGATGGCTCGGGCACAGTGATTTGCAACCTCGTAAAACTGCTCACGCTGATTTTTAATCCATGGACAATTATCAGCCTCCCCATATACTTGATCCTCATCCGGGTCCAAGAAGGGGCTTCCCTTGCATTCGCGGTCATCCCAGTTGTTGAATTCTGCGGGGTCTAGAGCATTTCCCTTTATTGTGTAGCGGCATATCCGTACCCATCAAAAAGGCCCCGGCAGTCGTCGGGGGTCACGCAGCGTAATGCGTGTCCGATGGCGGTGAGCAGATCGTCCGGTGTTCGGGCTGCGGCGGAGCGGAGGCTCTGCTTCACCTTGGACCACATCGGTTCGATGGGGGTGAAGTCCGGGGAATAGGGTGGCAGGTAGCGCACCGATGCCCCGACGGCTTCGATTGCCTCCTGCACACCCGCGCACTTGTGGGGAGACAAGTTGTCCATCACCACCACGTCGCCCTCGCCCAGGGTCTTCACGAGCATCTGCTCGACGTAGCCCTTGAACACCAGGGAATCCATCGATCCGGCGATCACCAAGGGAGCTTCCACCCGGTCGATGCGCAGCGCCGCCAGCATGGTCGTGGTGTGCCAGCATCCGGCAGGCACATGATCGATGACCCGCTCGCCACGCGGGGCGCGACCGCGCAGCCGCGTCATGTTCGTTTTGGCCCCCGATTCGTCGAGGAAGACCAGCTTGGACGGATCCACCTCGGCGATCGACTCTCGCCAGCGCCGACGCTCGTCCTTTATCCTCCTACGTTTCTGCTCCGCCGCGCAGAGCGACTTTTTTTGAGCGTCAGTCCCAGCACCTTCACCGCGCGATCGATCGCGGCAATGCTCAGGGACAATCCCATGCCCGCCTTGATCTCCGCCAGCGTCGCGTCCGGATGCTTGGCCACCCAGGCTTTCAACTTCTTCATCTGCCCGTCGTCCAGCCCGCGCTTACGCCCCGCCCGTTGCGGCAAGGCGGCAATCGAGCCGGTTTCCCGACGCCGCTGCAGCAACCGGCGAATCCACGCCGTACTGACTCCGAACCGCCGCGCAATCGCCTCCCGCGACCCATCCCGCGCGTCACACGCCGCCACCACCCGCTCCCGCAGGTCCATCGAATAAGGCCTCATGCGTAAGTCCTCCCGCCATCCTGGCGAAAGGAATATCGGCAAAACCGCTACAGAAAAAAGAGAAGTGCTCTAGATTCAGGCCAGAGGGTCCACAGCAGGATTCCAGGCAGCCTCCGTTTCCGCTCGGCTGGTCGCATTCATCCCCTATGCCGTCGCAGTCGCTGTCCGGCTGCCACATGTAGCCGTCCGGCAATCCCCAGTAGTTGTCGGCACATTCAACCGAGCCCGTACGGTAAGGCCTCGCCGGGTTGTAATGTCCGGGGCAGTTGTCAAACATGCCCCAGACGCCGTCAAATTGCGTTTGAGACGGATCTTTGTCCCATTTACCCCAGTACCCATCGCAGGCGTCGCCCCATCCATCGAGGTCGGAGTCACGCTGCCACGGATTGCGAATCCCCGGGCAATTGTCTTCGCAGTCGGGAATGTCACAAGAAATGTCGTGCTCATCGGGAGCTCCAGGATAGCAAACCTGCTCGTGTTCAACAAAATCGGGGAGTTTCCAGTTGGCGCAATGTTCTCTCAGCCAAGTACGGACCAATGGGTCAGCGTCCACCCAGCACTCCTGGATGGTGCTTTCCTCTGTAAAGGGGTCAAATTGACCAATGCAATCAAACTGACCGTCGGACCAATTGCCACATATCTCTCCACGCAATTGAGCGGCGATGCGGTCATCTGTGAGATTCGGAAGTGAAAATCCGTCGACCGTATGTAGTATGTGATCGTAGCCTGACGTGTCCCGACCATATTGACTACAGTCGCAGCTCTGGTTGTTGCTCTCCAGGCGCACCTGCACGCCGCGGTTGACATTTTTGCGCGGCGGACCCAACTCGGAGAAAAACCTCGAGGCAGGAACGGTATCGTCCAAGCTGGAAAACACGTGCAGGGCAACGGCATCCGCAGCATATGGTGACGTCCATCGGGCGAGTCGTTGCGTCCCGCAGCAGATTTCTTCGCTCACGGCGTAGTGGAGCGAGCGATCGAAGACGAGCCGGAGCCGAAACCACTCGTTCTCAGGATACGTGAGACCGGTGTTTGCGAAGCCGGCGTCTTCGAATTGCCATCCGCCGTAGGCAAACTGCTCGAAGTAGATGATCCCCGCGTCCGGGTCGGCCGGGTCGTCCTCGAATCGCAAGTGGGCGCGCTTGGCGAACTCCTCATCCTGCACACAGGGTTCCATGATGTAGAGATCGTAGGTCGTACCGCCGAGTGAGTTGTCGATGTAGAGTTCGAAGTCGACCGAGATGACGCCCCATTCCCCGGGATCGACCTTGCCGCACGAGCTCGATTCGCACTCATTGGCCGTCCATTCGCACATGGTTTCCTCGGGGAGTCGGATACCGGGGCCTTCGACGAACCAGCGGTATGAACCATTCGTGGCCTGGGTCGTGTCTTGGGATAGCTCCAGTACTATTCCCTGGTCGTTGGGATCTTGAACAAGCCGAGCATGCTTGCGCGTCGAAGGCTTGTCAGCGGGGTAAAGCCACCATGCTTTCCTATCGAAAGGATCGACTTGGGATTGATCGATCAGATTTCCGCTGCCGTCATCGTCGGTAAGCTGCCACTCATCAGGGTTCTGGGGACCCGCGGTACTGAAATCTTCGAGGTAGAGCGTATCGTCATCTTCACCAACCTGTGCTCGCGCGTTACAAACATCGGGGATCCCGTCGCAGACGTCGGGCCGGTCGGGGTTGGACTCGTCGCAGGTGCTGAGGTCGGTAATCTGTTGCGCGGCGCTGCAGAGGTCGTCGATTCCGTTGTTGTCGCAGTCGCAGTTGCATTCCGGGCGGTCCGGCAGGCCCCGTATGCCGCAGCCGGCGATTTCCCGCCACTCCGCGATCAGGCAATCGTCGCCTCCGGCGCACTCGTCCAGGTCGTCAGGCAACCCGTCGCCGTCCTCGTCGGTGCCCCCAGCGAGCTGGCAGAAGTCTCCCACGCCATCCCGGTTGCAGTCCCTACCGTCGGGGGTCTGCCATTGGTAGCAAATATCGCATACGTCATGGATACCGTCGCAATCCTCATCACCGGAGACGGGGTTGAACTCGTCGCAGATTCCTTCCGGTAGGAGCCATTCGCAGAGCCAGCCGGCGAGAATCTGGTCAAGAATCTCCGGCGATCCGACGGGCTTCTTCTCCTCATAGCAATAGGGGCAGAAGAACGGGTTCAGACGGGCGTATTTGCCGATCGGTGTGCCGTCACATGCCTGAGTTTCAACCCAAGTGCCATTCTGAAAGGACTGGTTGACGAGCTGACGCAGGAGGTGGTCACGATAGGGCAAGGGTACCGCTTGCTCGGCGTCACAGGACGATTCCTCTCCAGCCGCCCCCGGACAGTTGGCCAAGTCATTGTCCGGATCCGAACGGTCCCAGTCGGGCCCAAGTCGCACGGCTGAGACGGTCATACCGGCCTGGCGGGCCTTCCAGGCCTGGTACCGAATGGCGCAGGCGCGGTTGCAGTTACAGGTGAGACTCGCGTCAAAGGTGCAGGGATGTTGAGGGCCGCCGAACCCTGAGCAGTTTCCGACAATTGCATCCCAGTCTTCATCCGCATCATCGAATTCGCGCACATATTCAACAGGTGGGCAGGTATAGGGAACATCATCATCGCCGGGCGATATCGTCGTGAAACTGCATGGGAAGCGGTACTCGCCCGTTGTCAGCAGCACGATGTGTCGATCGACGCCGGGGTCGAGGAGCGCGAGCCACTTGTAGGCACGGTGGATTCCCGATTCCAACAGGCCGGCAGACGCGTGTTGGGTCGGCTCCATGCGGGCCAAGAGACTGCGGACCGTGGCGCGCCATTCTTCGTCGGAAACGTGCAGCGGAAAAAAGTCAACCAGCGGGAAATGGTCCGCCGCATTCACGGGGGCGTTTTGAACAATTCCAATCATCAGTGTGCCGTCGGCCGGAATGTGCGGACGTCCGAGAAATCGAACCAGAGCGTCTCGCGCGAGGTCAAAATAGGAGGGGCCGACGCGGGGTGACATAGAGTCCGAGCTGTCGATCACGAAAACGACTGCCGTCTCGACGTTCGGGGCAATCGGTCCGCCTCCACCGGACGGGTCTTCGGGGTCGGCGACGTAACTGTCGGGGTAGGATTCGAACTCGGGGAACCCGCCCGCGCGGGCTCGAAACGGATCTGCCATCCAAACGGTCGCTCCAAGGAAGGATCCAATGAGTGCGACGGCGAGCAAAGTCGGAGGGACACGGCTAAGTCGATTGCCCATGATCGTTCCTGCCTTGCCAATGCGGCCTTTGACTGCAGTACCCTTGCCGACACGGCAAACGCCGGGGGGCTTGAAGCAGGGCTCCTGCAACTGCATGTTTTTCGGCTGGGCGATGCAGTCACTTAAGCGTAGCAGGACAAATCATCGGTAGGTGACCCACCCAATGCTGTGGCAGTGGGAACACACGCTGGAGATTTCCCGCCACCCCGGTTCAAGAGGTAGGTTCCTTCCCGACTTCACCAGAGTTTAGAGTCAGGGCCGTCCACACGGGGCGTAGATCAAGTACCCGATGACGAGTTCCACGTCCCAAACGGCGCTCTGTGAACCACTGGATGCTTTGCAGCGCAGTGAATCGACATGCAGCGCCGGATCATCGACGGTCATCCGGTGGCAGAATTGCACGAGCTGTCGCAAGGTAATGTGTTGTAGCGAGACCTGCGTCTGGAGGCGCATGTAATTGGAGGTTCCCTGGCGGATCGCGCCTTTGGGCTCGTTGCGAATCCACTGATCGGACCTGATCCGCGCGAACTGGGCAGCTACCTGTATCTGTGTGAGCAGTTCATCATTGGGTCGCTGTCGTTCGACCGCCAACTGGGGAGCGGCACGCAGGCGGCGCATTTCCAACACATCCCGTTGTGCCTGCGCCGTTCGGCTGACGGACGACATATATTCCGCGCGGGCCTGCGAAGCAAGGCGATAAAGCACTAGGTAGGTCGTAAGCGAGAGTGCGATCATTGCGAAGAGTGCAATATGCGGTCCGCGGCGGGTCATTGAGCCAGACATCATGATCCTACTCTTTCCGATGTCCCGCGAGTCGGAACTCCACGGTTCCGTCGTTTCGCAGGCGTGACTGGGGTGGTTCAAGAATGATCGTCTCCGACTCGTTAATACTCGCGACGAGTTTCCCCGTGTCCTCGTGTGAGGTTGTTTGCCCCATGATTTGCAGGCGGTCTCGTTCGACAGCGATCTCATCGATCTGTATTTTCGCCTGTTCCGGTATTCGGTCCGCGACGTCCCTGAACAGACCCAGGAGCGCCAAGTTGCCGAGCGGCGCTTGAGGCAAGGCCCGCAAATCGGTAAGGGCCTTAAGCCGGTTGAGCTCGGAACGAATCTGCATTGCGGGAACAGGGGATCGGAATGTGGCGCCAAAGGCTTCTTCAAGGAGCTGAGTCTGCGCTATCGAATTGCGCTCGGTCGCCGACCGGTAACGGGTGGCCGTCAATCCGCTTCGAATCGACAGCAGTAGAAGAAGGACAACGACGAGCCACGCGGTATTTATCGCCTGCTTGGCGGCTTGAGCGAAGCGGGCGGGTGAGCGCAACCGGCCCTTGCGAAGGTCACATGCGTGCCCGTGAACGTGTACGGCATCGGCCAGCAGACGCATATACGAATCGCCATTCGGGACCGCGGCTCCACCAATGGGCGCGGGACGAAGGCGTCCGAAGACGTCCGGGAGGGCGTTATCGCCAAGCGGGTAGATTTCAAATGGATGGGAAATCTCTGACAAGAACAAGCAATCCTGGTCAGCAAAGCTGCAGTCGCTGGTTCCTTCGGTCAGACGGGATGAGATCGCGGAGGGGGTAGGCAATATCGTTACGTTGCGGATTGTGTCGACTACGAGGACGCCATTGGCTGCATCGGAGCCTCGCAGATGCTGCAGTAGACACAGCGGCTCGGGAACCAGGGACGTAATTTGAGCGAACGCGGTCTCCAGGCGGTCAAGGAACTCGCGCAACGGCTCGGTGAATACAGCACTTACGGCGATTTCATCGTCCGAGATTGCGGCGGCGACGCAGGTCAGTTTCTCGAGTTCGGCCGGTACAAGGGATTCAAACTCGAAGATCGCGGCCCGGGAATCCTGGGCGTCGGATCGATGCAACACTTGCGAGAAGCACCAGCCGCTCGGTACGACCAGAATCGCGTTTTGAACGTGAGGGACTTCAGCTCGCAAAAAGCCGGCCAATTGGTCCGCAAGATTGACTAAGTCCCCCATTTCCTGGGGCATCAGTGCTGAGCCGACGGGGCACGTGAAAACGTTGAACTCACGGTCGGCCTCCGTTGAGCTCTGGACGACGAAGCTGCGCTCAGACGTGATGATGATTGTGGCCGTGTCGTTCATGAGGGATCATCCACGTCGAATTGCACTGCGGTTGCGGGGTGTGAGTCGTTTGGGCACTTCGATTTCGAACGTCGAACTCCCTGTTTGGATTCTTGCTTTGCCCGGCGTTATCTCAATGATCGTGAACTGATCAAGCACTGCACCTGAAGGCCGGACGCGCCGTTTGCCGGATTCGTCGACGAACAGTCCCCAGTGCCTGTTGTCCTCCACAAACGTGGCAAGGAGCTGCGGAAGCCGTACTGGCGGCGGAGGCGGTGGCTTCGGCTCAGCTCTTGGCGGAGGGGGGGGAAGCTCCTTGAGAACTTGGCGAAGGTCTCTTTCCCACAGGGGAGAAAACGACTCAATTCCCTGAACGGGCGGTTCAGGCGGTTGGGAAGCCGGCGCCTGGGGGAGGGCGAGTGCCCGTGCGTCAGCTTCATCGGGGCCCTGCGCAAATGCAATGTCCAGTAGTGTCGCGATACAGGCGAGCAGGAGTAGTACCTGGACCGCGCGGAGTAATCGGCAGATGGTTTGCGGGTGAACAGTCGCCATGTCAAACCCGTGTTCGGTAGCGAATCTCCACACTCTCGTTTGACACGTCTGCAACAAGAAACCACTTGTGTCTGCCGGAACCACAGCGCGTTTGAACATGGAGCCGCACCGTACGCTCGTTTTCCTCCCAGAAGCTGATCACGTCAGACCAGCTTTCCCGTGAAGCGTCCCCGTCCCCAGGGTTGAGCTCATCCTCCAACGGGAAAATCTCGCCCGGCTCCTGGGGCTTGTTCAGTTGGTCAAACCACAAATAGAGGGGGAGCGCATTCTCTCCAGGGGCCTCGGCAATAGGGCGCAGCGCGATGTTATCGGCAGACCAGCCGCGCTCGCGCGCAATTGATGATAGCCGCCCCCTGATCTCGGTTTCATCGCCGAGGCCGCGCGCATTCAAAAACAGCGAAGGACGCGAGCGCCGGATCAGGCAATGCACTTGACAAGCACCCACGGTCAGTTCAACCGCTTGCTCACTACGGCCACTCTTGTGCAGATCCGTTCTCTTGGTGGACGCCATGAGCTCTGGCAGTACCGCGACAAGACTGTCGACGGCCAGCTGGTGATCGAGGTCGGCAGAGACCCAGGCAGCCTGTGTTCCCCGCACGCCGACCGCGAAGGCCAGTCCGACCGTCGCGGCGCTGGTCAGCGCCAGCAGGGCGATGACAACCACTAGCCGCCATATTTCATGAGTTGTCGAATGAGACGGGCTGATTCGTTGTGGTCGGGCGTGCGAGCGGGCCGGGGACACACCGCCCCCTTTCCCCCGTGCTGATTTCGATTGTCGGTTACGGATGGT
>JAGFJJ010000011.1 GCA_024102815.1 Phycisphaerae bacterium | reverse complement strand
AGCCGTCCCAAGATCGTTGTGCTCGAACACGCCAAGGTGAACCAGGTTCTGCCGGTGCTTCAGGACATGTTCGGCGAGAAGGGCCGGGGCGGTGGGGCGTCGCGGAGCAAGGGCCAGGCGCCGCCGGTGATCACCGCCAACGCGGCGCTGAATGCGCTCATTGTGCGCGCCGGTCCGACGGACATGGCGGTGATCGAAGACGTTGTCGCCGGGCTGGACACGCAGCGCGTGGCCGAGGTCAAGCAGTTCCGCGTCGTACAGCTCGCCCCGGGGCTGGATCTGGACCAGCTTGCCGACACCGTGGAGCAGAACATCAACGAGAGCGCCATGCGCCAGGCCCCGACCGGTTCGAACCAGCAGGAAGTGCCGAGCATCACGGTTTCCACCGATCCGCGTTCGAGCTCGCTGATTATCGGCGGGTCACCGCAGTTGTTTGATCCGGCCGAGGAGCTCGCGCGGGAAGTGGAAAAGCTGGCACCGCAGGGCTCTCTGGTCACCACGGTGATCCGCACGGAGAACCTCTCGCAGGACGAAGTCGAGGCGCTGATCGACAAGCTGACGAACCCGTCGCCGGGTAACGAGCGGAGCGGCAGCCGCTCGCGCTCGCGTCCGTCGCGCCCGACATCGCGTCCGCGCGGACGCTAGGCGGTATCAATAGAAGACAAGGGGAAGTGCTCCTGTTCCAGCATCGCCGGGAGGAATTCACAGGAGCAGGGATCATGAAAAATCCCTGCATTCTCAACCTGCCTGAAGCGGGTATCATGAAACGCGGGTCGGAAGGTCGAAGAAGGTAGACAGGCGCGGTCGGCGATGTCGGCCCGGACGACCAATCACGGGAAAGAAGCACAGGGGACGCGGAACGGTCATGGAGGACACGTTCGCTTGCAGTGAGGCGGATGTTATGCAGCCGAACACCGGAACGAACCAGCGGGATCGTGGGCACGCATGGGCGATTTCAGCATTGGCAGCACTGCTAACGGCTGTCCTGCTATTCGCTTCGGAGCCGGCCCGGGCGCAAAGCGGCGAGCAGGCGAGGTCGCCGCAGGAACCCGCCCAACAGGAGCAGCCGGCGGCGGAGCAGGAAGCGGCGCCCGAGAACGCCCAGCCGGCTAGCGAGCTGGATGATCTCCCGCCGGAAGTTCGCCGGCAGGTCGAGCTCCGCGCCCAGCGGCGTCCCAGCCGGGTGGACGAGATCGTCAAGAACCTCAACCCGGAAACGCTCAATAAGCTGATCGGGGCGAACGTGCAGGTCGAGTATGTCGGTGGGCAGCTGGTGCTGAAGGGGCCGGAGGAAGCCGTCCGGACCATCGAGCTGCTGCTGAAGGCCCTCGACCGCGATCTGCCCACGAAAGTCGTTCGCGTGCTCACGCTCAACGAGCGCGACGCCAAGGAGGTCGCTCGAACGGTTCAGGATGCTCTTCGAGACGTGTATCTCACCCCCAACCAGCGCGAGGAAGACCAGGTCACACTCACCGCGCTGACCTCGACCATTCTGCTGGTCAGTGCCCCCGAAGAGCAGATCGACGATGTTGTGGCGATCATCGAAGAGGTCGATGCCGTTCCCGATCCGCTGGGCAAGATCGAGCTGATGACCTTCGAAGTGAAGAACCGGCGGGCGTCGGACGTGGCCAAGGAGTTGCAGAAAGTCCTCGAGCAGATTCAGAAGTCGCAGGGCCAGACGCCGGACAAGAGCAAGATTCAGATCATCCCCAACAACGCCAACAATACGATCACGATTACCGCCCGCGAGCGCGAGCGCGACAAGCTCCAGTCGCTGATCGACAACATCGACGTGGAACCCAGCGCCAAATGGGGCAACGTCAAGCTGACGGTCTATCCCCTGTTGCACTCCAAGTCGGCCGACCTGGCCAAGGTCATCCAGGATCTTCTCAAGATCGATGAGAGCCGCAGTTCCGCGCAGCGTGAGGCCGTCGAGGAATTCATGTTCCGCATGCAGATCAGCCGCGCGAGTCCGGACGGCACGCGCGTCGATCTTCCACCCATCGACCTCCAGAAGCCCATGCGAATCATCGCCGATGACGGCACCAACAGCCTGATCGTCGCCACGGTTGAAGAGAATATCGAGCCGATGGGCGAACTCATCCGCCTGCTCGATGGGGTTCCGCTGGGATCGGAATTGGCCGTGAGGCTTTTCCCGCTGCGCTTCGCCGATGCGGACACCGTTCGCGAGACATTGCAGAGTATGTTCGACAAGGGCAAGGACCTCCCGGCCGACCCGGACGGTAGCGGTCAGGATGCGGTGCCCGGTGATGATGACGGCAAGGCCCTCGTCTATGCCGTGGGCCTGGCGGCGGACCAGCGGACCAACACGCTCATCGTCTCGGGGCGGTTGGAGCAGCTTCGTCTTGCCGAGCGGGTCGTGAGCGAGCTGGATCGACCGACGCAGGCGCTGAAGTTCCCGCTGCGCCTGCTCACCCTTCAGCACAGCGATGCGACGCGCATTCAGCAGATGCTGACCGACCTCTTCGATAAGCGGATGGAGTCGATCGAGAAGACGAACGCAGGGCCGTCGGCGATCGAGCGGGAGCGGGTCTACCTCACGGTCGATCTGCGAAGCAACTCGCTGCTCGTCTCCGCGTCCGAAGAGAACATGGCGGAGATCCGCACGATTCTGGATCAACTGGACACGCCGCCGGCCGCGACGTTCCCGGACATCCGACTGATCGGCTGTGCACGACTGTCGGCGATCGACTTGAAGAAGAAGATCGAGGATCTCTGGAAGCGCAAAGCCGATCTTCGCCGCGAGAGCGAACTGCTGGAGGACATCCCCGTCGTCGCCGTTGACGAGCGGAGCAACACGCTGATCGTGGCGTCGAGCGTCGAGGATTTTCAGGAGATCGCCCAACTGGTGGAGGTGCTCGAGGCGCAGCCGCTCGCGGACGACACGGAGCTGTTCAAGCTGGCGCACGCGGACGCGACGCTGCTGTCCGACCTGCTGGACAAGCTCTTCGAAGGCGTCGTCTCGGGATCGGAGACGCTCAAAGCGCCGACCATTCTTCCGGATGTGCGCAGCAATGCGCTCGTGGTGGCCGGCTCGCGCGACATGATCGACCGGGTCGCCCAGGTGCTTAAGCGGCTCGACGTTCCCGGCGGTCCCAACGCGGCGGTGATCCAGGTGTATCCGCTGGAATTTGCCGCGTCGGCGAAGCTCGCTCCGAGGATTCAGGAGCTCTTCGATGCCCGAGGCGAGGGCCAGCAGACCACGCGCACGGCCGTGGTGGTCTTCGCCGACGAATCCTCGAACAGCTTGGTTTGCAGCGCCTCGCGCGACGACCAGAGCATCGTTTCGGAACTGATTACGGTTCTCGATCGGCCGTCCAGCATCGCCAAGCAGTTCGAGATTTTCCCGCTCAAGATGGCCAAGGCGGCGGCAGTGGCGGACAAGCTCGAAGCGCTGTTCCAGTCGCAGGCGGAAGGAAGCAGCGGGCGGGCGGACGCCATGGCGGTCCAGGCCGACGAGCGGACCAACTCGCTGATCGTCTGGGCGGCGCCATCGGAGATGACCAACATCGGCGACATCATCAACCGGCTGGACAAGAGTGGCCCGGCCGTGGAGATGATGGTCAAGGTCATCCAGCTTCGTCACGCCCTCGCCGAGGAGTTCGCGACACTGCTGGAAGACACATTCGTGGGCCAATCAAGCGGGGAGGACAACGAGCGGGCGGTGATCATCAACTTTGATCAGGTGCTCCCCGACGGCACCGTACAGACCCGCAAGCTGCTCAAGCAGGACATCAAGGTCAAGCCCGACCCGCGAACCAATTCGCTGATGGTCATGGCTCCGGCGGACAGCATGGGCATGCTCCAGGCCATGATCGAGGACTTCGATCGCATCCGTCCCATCCGTTCCGAAATCCGCCTGTTTCCGTTGGTGAACAGCGATGCGGAATCGATGATCGACAAGCTCAAGGAGATTTTCAGCGAAGGGGACGGCGGCGGCACGGGGGCCGAGGGTCAAGTCCAGAGCCAACTGGTGCTCGGTGGGGATTTCGCCGACCTGGACATGGCCAACGTGGGTCAGCGTCTTCGCTTCTCGGCCGATCCGCGCACCAACACGCTCATCGCGGCGGGTGCGGAAGTGGATCTGCGCATGGTGGAGTCGCTGGTGTATTTCCTCGACGCCCAATCGGTCGAGAACCGCATGGTGAACGTCGTACCCACCAATTACCGCAACGCGCAGGACATCGCGGCGGCCATCCAGAGCTTCGTTCAGCAGGAGCAGGAGGTCTACAACCAGATCGACAGCGAAGAATCGCAGCGCGTCAAGGCGCAGCGGCAGGTGTCCGTGGAGTCGCTCGGCGGCGAGCAGGACAAGGGCAGCAGCCATCTGATCGTGGGCACGAGCCGCCAGGCCTATCAGCAGACCATGGAGATGATCGCCCAGTTGGATCGTCCCGAACCGCAAGTGCGCATCTCCATGCTCATCGCCGAGATAACCATCACCGACGACGTTGAACTCGGTATGGAGCTCGCGGGTCAGGACCTGCGCTTTACGGAGGGTGCCGTCGTCGGACCGAACGGGGTCATCAAGGGCGGCGACTTCGACTGGGTCCTGGGCACGGAGGTCGGCGCGGCCGGCGTCGGACTTGGCGGCCTCTCGTTTACGCTGACGGGCGAGGACTTCAGCTTCCTGTTCCACACGCTCCAGCAGCAGACTTCGTTGGAAGTGCTCTCGCGTCCGACGCTGGTGGTACGAAACGGCGAGGAAGGCAATATCACGATTGCGGACCAGGTGCCAGTGGTGGAGTCTTCGCAGCTCAACGATACGGGTTCGACGAACTCGGTCATCGGACGGGAGGATGTGGGTATCGTTCTTACGGCCACGCCGCGGATCAGTCCCGAAGGCTACGTGACCGTCGAGCTCAAGCAGGAAATCTCCAACATCGGGGACAACATCCAGCTTACCGAGGGTGTGACCTCGCCGATCTTCTCCACCCGCGAGGTGAGCACGAACGTGACCATCCGCGACGGCGAGACGGTGCTGGTCGGCGGGTTGATTCAGCGCCGCACATCGGACAGCGAGAACAAGGTCCCGATCCTTGGCGATCTGCCGCTGATCGGGCCGCTGTTCCGCTTTACGCGCGCGGGCAACGACAAGACCGAGCTGATGATCGTACTGACGGCGGAGATCCTGAAGTCCGCGCACGATGCAAAGCGAATGTCGAATCAGGAGTTGGACCTGTACACGCTTCCGCCGGCGGTGGCGCAGAGTCCGCTGCTGGAGGGACTGCGGATCGTTCCGGACGAGAACGCGATGGGTGGCAAGTCGCGCCGGCTTCAGTCACCCGCTTCGCCCGAACGTGCTGTGCCGGGCCCGATGGACGAGCCGGAGGTGAAGCCCTCCCAGCCCACGCAGAAGTACGGTCCGGAGCCGAAGACGTACGGCCCGACGCTGACCAAACCCACAACGACCACCGCATCGGCCGAGGAGACGTACGGTCCGCGACTGGTGCGCAAGGCCGACGTCGCCGTGGATGAAGCAACACCTTAAGCACGCGCAAACGGAGCGTCAGCAGGTTGCCCGGGCATGCCTTGCGCGCCTGCTGCTCGAACAAGCATGAGTCCTTCGCGAATGCACGTATTTCTTGGGAATCGGGGTGCGCTGGCGGCGCGGTTGTCTGTCGCCGGCCTGGCGCTCGCGGCGCTTTGCGCCAGCTGTCGTTCCGCGGGAGGGCCGGACGTTGCTCCGCAAGTGACGGAGCGCGGCGTGGTGCCGAGGTCGGCGCCGGAGCAAATCCGCCGGGTGATCTGTCTCTATCGGACCAACCCGTGGGTCGATGCCGACAAGTTCGGGGATCGCGATCCGGAGGGCATCCAGTACTACGTTTATCTTTCGACGACCTCCGACCCACAGGAGGGAAGGGGCGAGTGGCGAGCCGGCATGTTCCACGTCGAACTGTATGTCCTGGAGCGTCAGCCCGACGGGACGATTACACGGACGTTGGGAAGCGACTGGCACTATCCCACCGACCAGTTCACCAAGGTCAAATCGAAGTACCTGGGGGAAGGGTATCACCTCCGCCTGGTATGGGCGCACAAGGCCATCGCCGGCTCGGAGATCGAGCTTCTCACGGCGTTCGAAGACGAGTACGGCCGCAAGGCGCGATCGGAAACCAAGCGTCTCCGCGTTCCCGACTACGACCGGTAATCACAGCCTCCCTGCAGGTCTCTCTCTTGGGGTGGCTCTCCGTCCGATCGTGTGGGGTTGAGCAAAACCGTCATTTTCACTGAATGTATTGCATACTGGGATTGAGGACGCCGGAACACCGACGGGCCGGAGCGGTATCGGTGCCGCTTCCGCGCCGGGGTGTCCGAGGAGACTGCCGGATGTCCAGTGATCCCGGTTTTGCCCGCATTCCGACGTCAGCGATTCGTGCGCTGACGGGAGAGAGACACGCCGACCTCGAGGTCTTCCTTCCGCGGACGGAAGGGGACACTCCCATTCTCTATCGTCGCGCCGGCGCGGGGCTGTCCGAGCCGGACATCGCCCGCATGCGCGAGCACGGGGTCCTGAATCTCTTCGTCCGCGCTGAAGATCTCCAGACGTGCGAACAAGCGGTAGAGAGTCGCCTCACGGAATTGCTGAACAATCCCGATATCGGCCCCGCCGAAAAGGCGGAGATCATGGAGAGTGCCGGTACGTCCGTGGCCAAGAGCCTGATCGGCGGACCTGTGGATGCTCCCATGGTCGCACGGGCGGGACGGACGGTGGACACGATTCTTGCCGGACTTCTGCACGATCCCGGGATTTCCGGATACATGCTGCGCATGGCCGGTCACGAGCGTTCCACCGCCAGTCACATGTTCATCGTATCCACGCTTGCGGTCATTCTCGGCGCGGAGCTCTACGGCTCCAACGAGCAGTCGTTGCGCAGCCTCGCAATGGCGGGGCTTCTGCACGATCTGGGCAAGCTCTCCATTCCGAAGAACGTGCTGAACAAGAACGGGACACTGACGCGCGACGAGCTGGCCATGATCCACCAGCACCCCATCGAGTCGGTCCGCCTGATCGGCGAGGATCCCACGGTTTCGCTGCTCGCGCGGCAATTCATCCTCCAACACCACGAGCGCGTCGACGGTCGTGGATACCCGATTGGCCTGGGCGGCGGCGAACTGCTTACGGGCAGCAAGATTCTGACCATTGTCGATTCGTTTCACGCGCTCATCGGCCGAAGGTCCTATCGTGCCTCACTCGAGCCGGAAGACGCCAACCGCGTTCTTTCCACGCAGGCAGGGCGGCAGTTCGACGCCGAACTGCTCAACTTGTGGGTTTCTTCCTGCAGGCGTCACCTCTCCGGGATGGACAAGTCGCCCGCGGCGGCGACGCGTACGGAAGAGGAACTCTCCACGCGCCACGAGCATCAGCCGGTACCCAATGTGGCAGGCTTCGTGGGGTCCCGGCCGCGCCGCTTCGAGTGCAACGGACGAACGATTCTCCAGGCAGCCTATGTGGGGCGACTGATGCCCACCGCCGACGGCGTACCGACCTTCGGCGCCCCGGTACACGACGTTTCGCGTGGCGGCGTATGCATCTACTCGGCCCATCCGATGTACCGCGGCGAAATTGTGAATGTCCGCGTGGCCACCGACGGCAAACTGTCCTGGGTCCGATCCATGGTCGCCTGGTGCCGGCGGAAGAACGCCAACGTGTTTCGCGTCGGGCTGCGCTTCCTGGATCGGATCGCCGAGAGTCGCGCCGGCGAGCAGGTCGAGGTTCGACCGCTGGGCACGCCCGAGGTCGCCGCACAACCCAGTGGCGGGAAGGTTACTACCCCTTGTTTTGACGACACCCGTTCCGACGCGGAAGGCAAGTCCGGAAACCGCTGCGAGAACGCGCTGGAGACGCTTTCGGTCATCGCGGCCATGAAAGATTGCGGACACGAGGCGCAGCGGACGGTGATTACACTGGCCATGTCCGGGGAGGTCTCGGTGCGGTTGAAAGCCGTCGATGTCCTGGCCGGCATGCGCACGCGCATGACCCGCGATGCGCTCGTGGCCATGCTCAAGGATTCCGACGAGACGGTCCTGGAACGGGCGATTGCGGCGGTGGGATCCGCGAAGCTGTTCCAAGGCATCGAGTCACTTGCGGAGCTCCTTCGCGGGACCAATCGGCGGATCGCACTCCGCGCCGCGGGGGCATTGGGGCGACTCGGAGACGAGCGCGGCCTCCCGCTGGTCGCGTCCACGCTGGAGACGGATCATCCCGAGGCACGCGTGGCCACCCAGGCCCTGACGGATATTACCGGCCACCGCTTCCCCGCCAATCGAGAAGGCATCAAGGCCGCCAAGCGCTACCTGTCGGCCAAGCAGATGCTCTCCGCAACCTGATCTCCTTTCGCAACGTCCAAGAGCGCGTCCGCGCTGACATGGAATCGAAACCAGCGGTCTCCAACGGCGGGTCATGGCTTGGCGATTTGCGTGCCGCGGTTATACTCCCTTCGCCG
The DNA here is from genome assembly GCA_024102815.1 of Phycisphaerae bacterium. Lineage (NCBI taxonomy): Bacteria > Pseudomonadati > Planctomycetota > Phycisphaerae > Phycisphaerae bacterium. Next base: position 145,137 of record JAGFJJ010000011.1, on the reverse strand, counting down.
CTTTCGATGCCGACAATCACTGGATTCCGGGAACGTAGCCCGACGACGCAAAAGGAAACGAGACATGTCCAAGCTTCCTGATCCCCGAGAGTTCCGAAAGACGGACTATCCCATCGAGAAGATTCTCTGGCATCGATGGTCGCCGCGGGCGATGACCGGGGAACCGATCGATGACCACGATTTGATGACATTGTTCGAGGCGGCACGCTGGGCGCCGTCGACCTACAACGAGCAGGAGTGGCGCTTTCTTTATGCCAAGCGGGACACGGAGCACTTCGGGACGTTCTTCGGATTGCTCATGGAAGCCAACCAGGTATGGTGCGAGAAGGCTGCCGTGCTTCTCGTCGTGCTCTCCCACAAGGTGTTCATGCGGAATGGCCATCCCAACCCGGTGCATACCTTCGACACGGGGGCGGCGTTCGAAAACCTCGCTCTCCAGGGAACGGCGATGGGACTGGTCGTGCACGGCATGGCGGGGTTCGACTACGACCGTGCCAAGAAAGAACTCAATGTTCCTGACGATTTCAAGGTCGAGGCGATGGTAGCGATCGGGCGACCCGGTGACCCGGCGGACCTGCCCGAAAATCTCCGCGAGCGGGAGCAGCCTACCGGGCGCAATCCGATCAAGAAATTCGTGCGCGAAGGCAAGTTCGATTTCTGATTCATGGGCCGTTGCTGGGCGGGCTCAGATCTCCTGCCAGCGGATCACCTTCATATTGCGCGTGTCAAAAACGACGTGCGGCCCGCTGTCTCCCCGGTTCGAATAGTACCAGTACGTGTAGGTCATTTCGATCTTGGTGGAGAGCGGCGAGCCCAGCTCCAAGAGCACATCGTCCGGCGTCATGCCTCTTCGGAGACTTTGAAAGCCGGAAAGGGGACCCTCGGCGCCACGCGGGGCCTTCATGTCGGAGCCGGCCACGGGCGTCTGATTCGCCGCGCCGGACGCTTTGCACCCCCACGCGCCGAGCACCAACCCCACGGCCAAACCCAACGTCAGTCCTGCTCGTGCGATCATGCTGTTTCCTCCAGACTTGATGCGTCGCACCTATATCTTTGCCTGAACACTGCTGACCTTATCGGAAAGTGATTGTGGCTTGTCGGTTCGCGTGCCGAAGCGAAGATTGGCCGAGATGCGCGGCGCGCCCATTTCGTGCAAGACCTCGTGAGCGCGGCGGATGGCGGCAAACACCACATCCCACTCGCCTTCGAGGTTGGTGCCGAAGGCATGGAGCCGGGGACTCAGTCCCGCTTCGGCGAAGACCCTCTCGCAGGCGGCGACATATTTGGAGACGGACACGCCGACCCCGAGGGGAACAATGGAGATGTCCGCGAGTACATGCATGGCCTGACTCCTTTCAGTTTCAATGAAGCACTGCGTGGATTGTACACCGCGCTTCATATGGGGGCTACCATGTGTGCCAGAGAGGAGTTATCGCGGGGTGGCGGCGGGGCCGTGGGTCTGATCGCTGTCGCCGTCTTCTTCGGCGCGTTTCGTGGGAATGCGCACGTGGAAGGTCGCCCCGGTGCCGAGTTCGCTCTCGACATCGATCCGGCCGCCCATCTCCGCGACGATCTTCATCGCGGCGGCGAGCCCCAGTCCGGTTCCGGCATGGCCTTTGGAGGAGTGAAACGCGCGGAAGATATGGGCGCGCTCTTCCGGTGAAATGCCCGGACCGTTGTCGGAAATGGACACGGAAACGGTTTCGGTATCCGGGTCGAACTGCGTGGCGACCTCCACGCGCCCTCCTTCTGAAGGAGCCACGTCGACGGCATTGAGCACGATGTTGTGAATCACCTGGTGCATGCCTTCCGGATCGAGCGGCGCCGCCGGAATGTCGCTTGTCCTGGAAACCAGCTCCACGGATTTTTCCGCGGCGCGGGAAGCGGAAAGACTCAATACGTCCGCAACGATGGCGTTGAGCTGGGCCAGCTCGATCCGCGGCTTGCGCTGCTTGCTGAAGGTGAGCATGTTGAGGGTCAGGTGGAGGATGCGATCGAGATTCCGCTTCATCATCGCCCAGCCATTCACGGCCGTTGCGAGGTTGTTTCGCTGCAGCGCCAGCTCGATGACGTCTGCGCCCCCCTGCATGCCCTGGAGAATGTTGCGGATGTGGTGCGAAAGATAGGCGACGGTCTCTCCCGTGGCCGCGAGGCGTTCGGTGCGTACGCGCGTTTCCATGAGGCGAGCGTTTTCCAGCGCCATGCCGGTGAGCCGTCCGATGGCGACGGCGAGCCGGAGTTGCTCCTGCGTGAACGTGTGCCGGGCCATGGAGCAATCGAGGTGGAACACGCCGTGGACGTGGTCGGATGACACGATGGGAACACAGATGATGCTCCGCAGACCCAGGCGATGGAGGCTGTCCTGCGGGTTGGAACTGAAGCGGCTGTCAGTCAGGGCGTTGGCGCACAGCACGCCGTCGCGGGTGCGCAGCACGTGCTGGACGATGGTCTGCGACGTCACGATTTTGGATCGCCGCCCCCGATCCATCCCCCGAAAGCGGACCAGCGCCGGTTGCAGCGCTGCGCCGGGCTCGTCGGCCATCAGAATGACCAGGTGATCCACGGGAAGGTGGCGGAAGACGATCTCGGCGACGCCCTCCAGGAAGCGGGTGGCGGAGTCAGTCGTGCCGATCAGCTCGGCGACGCGATAGATGATATTCCACGCGGAGACGGCATCGGCGGTCTCGGGCGGCTGGAGAATGATGCTCTCTTCGGAGGAGTCGATCGCGGCCACGATGGAAGACCCGGCGGGGGAATTGTCTTCGTCGATCTCCACGAGATCGCGGAAGAGGCTGCCGGCCGTGGTGGCCCCGCCGGATTCCAGTCCGCCCGAGAAGACCAGCAGCGTGCTGCCGATCTTGATCTGGTCGCCGTGCTTCAGCGGGGAAGGGGCGACGATGCGCTGCCCGTTGAGGTAAGTTCCGTTAGCGCTTTGCAGATCGGTCAGGACCCATGACCCGTTGGCACGGTGAATCTCGGCATGTCGGCGCGAGGCGGTGTGATCGGTCAGCGAGATCTGCTCCGACGACCGGCCGATGAGCGCGGATCCATCTTCGGTGAGGTAGGTCCGGCCTTTATCGGGCCCCTGAAGCACATACAGCGTTGGCAAGGATCGCGCCTCGACAGAGGGGAAATGCGCTCGAAGAAGGGCGCGACCCAATCGGGTCGAGCCCCCGCGGTGCCGTTTTCTTATCGACGGACTTTCCACGGCCGCCAATTGTATCCTATTTCGGGGAAAACCTGGGTGTCAATCAAATTCGTCTCTGCAGGCGTCCTATCGGACTTCGACACCACAGGGTGGCATGGGCGGATTTCCGGATCATGCATATCCGGCCCGGCAGTCGTCGATGAATGAACAGGTATCCGGAATCGCTCTGAGGCGGAACTGTCGGCGGATCATGGAGCATCTGCGGTGGGCAGTGCGGGTAAACCATCGGAATACCAGCGGCTGGTGGAAAGCACCAGGGTGCCTCCGCCGCCTCCGCGCTCCCTGGAAACCGACCTGGACAAGCTCATCCTGACGATGAAGGAACGAAAGCGTCGAGAGGCGGAGCAGACGCCCAAGGAACGCGATCGCATTGAGGAACTGCGCGAACTCATGGTCCGCGAGCTCGTTGGCGTGTTCGTGGAGCTCATGGAGAAGTATCGCGATGACGGCATCTCCATGGAAATGGACGCGTCGAATTTCCTCGAAGGGGGGCGCGAAATCCGCTTCGATTTCGCCCTGGGGGAGTTTCGCATCCAGCTTCTGGGCACGGTCACGACCGAAGCCGTGGCCTTCCACGAAACGCGTCACTTCCCCGACGTGCGTGGTGAGCTCGTTAGCGGGCCCATGCTTCGCTTGCGCACATTGAATGCCCGGGTCTTCCGCGATTTCGTCTGCGAACGTCTGGCCGTGCTCATTCGCGCGGTGATGCGGCACCGCTGAACGGGGACGGTGCGTCGCGGTGTGATGCCGGTCGCCGACGGCGAACCCGACGCGGTGGTGGAGTGATACGAGTCGGCGGGCGAGGCGCACCGACGATCGCTCGCGCGACCGCCGTGCCACACCAGTACGTCGCAAACGCGAGCAGGGCAGCGGTCAGTACGGACGCCAAGATAACGCCCCCTCCCATGATGATCTTCACCGGTCCATGCAAGTTCAGCTCAGCCGGGTGGGAGACGTACGTCCCCAGAAGAGCAAATACGTCATCCGATCGCAGTTTCTCGAACATTGGTGGATCGACCCCGCCCGCCAACAGGCTCAACGTGCGCGTGACCAGAATCGACCCCATCTCGTGATAGTCGCCCGGCAGGTTATAGAACGGCGCCAAGGCCAGCAGGAGCGCCGGTCCGGCCAGAAAAGGCCGGGCGCGCCGCGTGCACAGCCACAACAACGCCACGCCAGGTACGATCGACAGGACGAACGGCATGAACACAGTTGAAAGATAGGTCAGGTCCGAGCCGTGTGTGTCGAATCCGGAAAGCCTGCCTCCGTAGCTTCCGCCGGGCGTGACGAAATCAAAGTACTGTGCGAGGATCGTTCCGCCGTACTGCGGTTTGATTTCGAGCTCGCTGACGGTGCCTCCGGCCGCGACGCATCCGAACACGTGCAGCATCTCATGGATCGGCACGTAGATGAACCATGCTGCGATCATGATCGCCAGCAGGGGCAGCATTCCCGAAGCAAAACCGCGCGTGGTCACGACCGGTTCGAGCGTCGCGAGGACGTCGTCCAGCGGTTGGCGGAAGAACTTCGGCCAGCGCCGAGGGGCGCCTGAGGATGGCAATGGCTCCTGGGGCATCGACTCCGCTCGTTTCGTGCGGTGCCATTATATCGACTCGGACCAGGATGTCCCCGCCAAGCGCGACCGCCAGCCTATCTTCCGTTGCGTATCGGTCACCCCCGGACGGACTTCGTTTCGGCCTGTCAAAAGTTGCAGCGGGGGCGCGAATGCGGAGCCCTTGTCGTTTGCGGGCTCGACCAGCGGGCGGTACGATCTCCTCGATGCTTGGCCTTGCGTCGCGGAAGCGCGGTACGTGACGGCGGTCGGCGTCGGAACATCCTGCTCGTTTACTCGGACTTTCGCGCTTCCCTGCCGCGCCAAAGCGTGTTCGCATGATGCAACGCATTCTCGCGCTCACTGTGTTCGCCGCTTCCGCCGGCACGTTCCTCTCGCCTGCCCGAGGCCAAACCGAGTCCGACGCATCTGCACCGCCGGCGGAGCGTTCGACGCCGTCCGGGGTCATCCGACAGGAGTCGGGTGAGCAGGTCGATGTGTCCGCCGCCCAGGCCCGCGCCGTTGCGGCGCTCAACATGTCCCTGGACCGGCTCGAGTGGCATGTCCCCGATCCCACGGATGTGGAGACGATGACCCAGCGCTGGCTGGAGGACGGCCGCCAGCGCCGGGACGACACCGCAGTGCAGGCGGCCGGTCGGATCGCGCCGCTCGTCCAGCAGATCAGCCGGTCCAACAGCATCTACATGACACTTGAAGATGCCTTGCACCGGGCGCTGATCAACAATTACCAGATCGACTCGGCCTCGTATGGACCGGCGATTGCGACGTCTTCGGTCGTGGCTGCGGCGGCCGCGTTCGACGCCACCCTTGCCGGTTCCGTCACCAAGAACAAGGTGGACCGACCTACGGGTTCGCAGCTTCTGGCCAACGATCTGGATCAGTTCAATTCGAGTGTCGGCGTCACCAAGCTGCTGCCCATCGGCACGCAGGTGACGGCTCAGTACGGCCTGGAGCGGACCTTCACGTCCCTCGCATTTCAACAGATCAACCCGGAGTACTTCAGCGATTTCATGGTGGAGCTCCGGCAGCCCCTGCTCCGCGGGTTCGGGCTGGACCGCAACCTTGCGGAGCTGCGCATCCGCAAGAAGGAGAAAGGCATCTCCGATCTGGACTTCCGCATCCAGGTGCGGGACACACTGGCGGACGTCGAGCGGCTCTATTGGCGACTCATGTTCGCCCGCCGCGACGTGGTCATCACCGCCCGCAAACTGGCCGAGTTTGAGGCCATTTACCAGTATCTCGAAGCCCGCAAGGACTTCGACATCATGCCGGTGCAACTCAACGCCACGGAGTCGCGACTCGAGGCCAGCCGATTTGAATTCGTTCGCCGCAAGACGAATCTGCGTAACGCGCAGGATGAACTCGTTGCAGCGCTGAACGATCCCACGCTGAACCTGATCGACGATTTCGAGATCATCCCGGTGGGCCTGCCCGACCTGACGCTGGTGGACATGGATCGCATCGCGTCAGTTCAGGCCGCACTCGAGCACAACCCGGAGGTCCTCCAGCAGAAGCTGCGGCTGGACATCGCCGGCATCCAGGTGGGCGTGGCACGGAACGAAGAACTGCCCGCGCTTGACCTGACCTTCCGGTGGACCATCGACGGTCTCGGCGGCAGCGCCGACAATTCCTTTGATCAACTCACCATGTGGGACTACATGGAATATTTCGTCGGCGTGCAGTTCTCCATGCCCATCGGCAACCGGGCGCGGCGGGCCGGAACCACGAGCGCCAAGCTGTCTCATTCCCAGGCGGCGTCGCAGCTCAAGTATCTTTTCGAGCGTGTCATTCTCGGCGTGAATACGGCCATCCGGGAGATGCAGACGGCGTATGAGCAGATCCCGCCGACTTTCAATGCCTCCGAGGCCACCGAACGCGAGGTCGAATCGATCGTCGCCCGGGCGGAGCGGAAGGACCTCAATACGCTCAACAGCGAGCTGGCCGCGCGCATCAATCTCGCCGACGCCCGTCGGGCCATGCTCAACGCGATGATCGACTACAACCTCGCCATGATCGAAGTCGAGCGGGCCAAGGGAACGCTCCTGGAATACTATCACGTCGTCATATCCAACGACGGCGACTAAGATCCCCTGTTCGTGGAATCGCGCCCGTTTTCGCTCGGAATCGGGCGCCGATTCACGTTGCCGGGGAGCCTTCGATCGATGCGTTTTCTTTACCAGCAGTGGGACGGCTCGGAATTCCCGACCCAGGATCACCTCGCCTATTTCGAGAATTTCATGGAGTACCTCATCGAGTACGGCGAGGATGCCCTCCGCGCGCTGAAGGATATCGAGGACGATCCCGAGCAGCAGAAGATCATCGAACAATGGATCGAGGAAGGCCTGCTCGAGAAGGTCGGTGTCCAGTTCCGGTTGACGCCGCGGGCAATCGGAAGCCTGCAGCGCAAGGCGCTGATGGAGGTATTCGGCAATCTGAAGGCCGATTCGCACGAGGGACACGAGACGCCGCGAAGCGGCACCGGCGGGGAGCGCATGGAAGGCACGCGGGCCTACCGCTTCGGCGACCCCGTCAGCGACATCGACCTTTCATCGACGTTGCGCAACGCGGTTATGCGACACGGTCCCGGCTTGCCACTCCGCCTTACTGAAGACGACTTCGAGGTACACCAGAGCGAATCGCAGGCCACGTGCAGCACGGTGATTCTCCTGGACATGTCCGGGTCCATGCGCCGCTGGAATCGTTTTGCCCAGGCCAAGCGTTGCGCCATGGCCATGTACGCGCTGATCCGCCAGCGCTTTCCGCTTGATACCGTGGACGTGATCGGCTTCTACAGCGGCGCCGAGATCATTCCGGAGCAGAAGCTCGCGCTGTCCTCGCCGAAACACGTTTCGCTGTTCGATCCCGTGGTCAACATACGGGTGCCCCTGGCGGAGATCGCCCGCGCCCCGCAGCACTTCACCAACCTGCAAATGGGATTGAACATGGCCCGGCGCGTCCTGGCCCGGCGGGGCGGACAGAACAAGCAGGTGTTCATCATTACCGATGGCGAGCCCACGGCGCATCTGGAAAGCGACACGGTGCACCTCATTTATCCACCGTCCGAGCGCACGGCGATGACTACGCTGTCGGAATCGGTCATGCTCTCCCGGCAGGGCGTTCGCTTCTCCGTATTCGCCCTGATTGACGACTACGCCTACATGGACTGGGTGTCGTTCGTGGATCATCTGGCCAAGCTCACCCAGGGTGTGGCGTTCTATTGCACGAGCGGCGACCTGGCCAACTGCGTGATGGAATCCTATCTCAGCGGGCGGAAGCGCAAGGCCTTCCTGGTTTGAGTCGAGCCCGGCCCGTTCCGGATTCGTCCGAAAACGACGATCCTGACCCGCCTCCAATGCGAACCTGCGTAAACTCTGGCGCTCGATGAGTCGATGTTTCGGGAAGCGGACCTGCGACCGTTCGTCGCTGAGGTGACCGTACATCCGGAGCCAATCATGTCCACGAGCGTTCCCGCTAACGGCGGACCCATCGAGTCCCTTCTCGTGAGGGAAGATCCTTCGTTTGCCGATCTCGTGGATCTGTTCCTCAGCAGTCTGCCGGAACGAATCATGACGATGGAGCAGGCCCTTCGCACCGAAGATTTCGACGCGCTCCGCATCGCTGCCCACCAGCTCAAGGGGTGCGGGGCGGGATACGGCTATCCGGCGCTTACGCAGCAGGCGGCCGATCTCGAACGGCAGGCGCTGGACCAACAACTGGCCGACTGCGCCAGCGCCCTGGGAGCGCTCAAGGACGTGTGCGGCCGTGTAGTAACCCGTTGCATGTAGGTTCCGCCGCCGGTCGGTTTCACTCCTGTTCAGCCCATTGGGTCACGCCGAAAGCGGGCGAGGCCGTACCCGCCGCGAATGTCGATACACCGAGTTGTCCGTCCGGTCTGATGGTGATTTGCACCGCGCCGACGTCGGCCGTGCTGAAAACCCGCCTTCCGCCTGTCAGATTCTTCAGTCCGTTGTCGGTGTCCTCCCAAGACTGGTAGTGGGAACGGATCAGCAGATTGGCCCCCACGGCATCAATAAACGCCCCCGTATTGGCTTGGACGCCGCCATGGTGCGGCAGCATGAGCACATCGGACGCCACATCGCCGCGCCTGATAATCGCCTGCTGGGCGGCGTACTGTATATCCCCGGGAAGCAGGATTGATCTTCCCGCAAAAGAAACACGCAGGACCGTTGAGGCGTCGTTGGCGGCGAGCTTGGAGTGCTCGTTTCCGACCGGCCAGAGCCGCTCGAAGGTGACCTCTCCCGCTTTCCACGTTGACTGATCCGGCCTCATCACGCGAACCGGAACGCCATTCTCGCCCAACAGCATCAGCAGGTGTCGAACATGCGATGGGGCGCCCTCTCCATAAGGAAAGTGCTCGTTGACGACCACTTCGCCGATTCGAACGCCCTCGGCGATGGAGGGCAACCCGCTGAAATGGTCGAGGTTGGCATGGCTGACATAGATCGTGTCGATGCGGCGAATTCCGCGCGACTGGAAGTACGGCACGATCGTCTGACGGCCGACGTCGTATGCCGATGATGTTCCAGCGTCATACAGAGCGACGTGGCCGTCGGGCAATTCGAGCACCACGGCCGTGCCCGCCCCCACGGAAAGAAAGGTCGCGCGAAGATCGCGGGGTACGGAGCGCCCGCCGAGCCAGTCAAGAGAACCGACCAGGACGACTACGGCCAGCAGCATCAGCATGACATCGAACGCCCGGCGCCCGTGAACGGACGTTTGCTCATGTGAATCCTGCAGGACCGCCGTTCCGGCCCCGCGCGCGGGGTGTCCGGTTTCGGATGCGTTCCGTCGCCGAAAACGGATCATCAACAAGGTCATCCATGCGTAGTAGACGATCACGAGCCAGGTAGGAGGCCGTGCAACCACGGCCGAGGACAAAGGCAAACCGGCGAAGAAATCGGCCGCGCGGATGAGCAGCCATTCGGTGCCCAGCAATGGATAGCCGATCCATACCGCCAGCGTTGGAAGGAGCATGCTCAGAATCAACTTGGCAAAGCCCAGCGCCATCGCCAGGCTCACCAGGGGGAAGATCATCAGCGTAGCCACGGCTCCCCATAGTTGAATGCGGTAAAAATGCCAGGCCACAATCGGTGAACCCATCAGCCACGCCGCCAGGGCCACCGCGGCTGCGGTGGCAAGTGTATGGGCAATGTGCACGCGAAGGGCATGCCAGCGCGCGCTCCAACCCCAGAACCGGTCCAATCCAACGGACGCGCGAGGCAGTCGCCAGAAGGCGCTATCTCGATTGAAACCGATCAGTGCTGCCGCGCCATTCCCGGCACGCTGCACGACGGGTGTCAGAAAGACGACACCAATGACCGCGGCCGTGGAGAGCTGGTATCCAACGTCGAAGATCATGGACGGATCGATCAGCGCCAGCAGGATGACGGTCGCGCAAACCCAGTTGAGCTGGTAGCGGGCCCGACCCAGCAGCACGGCCAGTCCGTACACAATGCCGATCACGCATGCCCGCAGGACCGGCGGGCGCGGCTCGGTGAGAATCGCGAAGAGGACTGCCGCCGCGATCATTGCGAATGTCGATTGCCGTACCGTTCCTCCGAGGGTGCGAAACAGCGTCCGTGCCAGCATCATAACGATCGCCACGTTGACGCCGCTGACCGCGATGAAGTGAATGATCCCGGCTCGAATGAACACATCGTTGATTTGCCGATCGAGTATCGAGCGATGCCCCAGGATCATGGCGTCGAGCAATCCGCTCTGCTGTTCGCTTGCCGCCAGATCCCCGGTAAGGAGCTCACGGGCGGCGCGGCGATAGGCAAGCACCCACCGGCCGACGTCGCTGATCGGCGCCGACGCCAACGCCCGGACATTCTCGCGGTGCAGGCACGTCATGCCCGCCATGATGCCCTCCCGACGGTTGTACGAGGCCCAGTTGTAGACCCCCGGGTTCTCCGGCGGCATCAGCGGATACAGGCGGCCAAAGAGCTCGACCCGGCTGCGTTGGGCCAGACGGAGGACGGCCTCGCGCACGACGACGCGGATGCGGCCGGTCCGCGGAATGAACCCCGATTCGCCTTCGATGGATTCGACATCCAGCACGAATACGGTGCGTTCGTCCCGGGCGATCCATCGGGCGAAGGGATGTTCGCGGTCGCTCACCACACGCGGGGCGGATGAAACGACCCCCCGGATCCGCACGATGGGACGATCATCCGTGGCGTCGAGGGCAATGCTCAGCGGAGGGAGTAGCCGGGACCGCGCAAAGTGGAGCATCCCACCTGCGCCCGCGGCCACAAGGACGACGGCGACGTGAGGAAGGAGATCGCGACGCCGGCGGAATGCGATCCCGGCGACAGCGCCCAGCCCCGCGGCAATCGCGTGGATCAATGGTTGCGGTTGAAAATCCTGGTCGATGAGGATGCCGGCGACGAGGCCGATCGCCACGGGGAGCAGGGGGGCTCGAGACCAGATGGCCTGCGCGGTGAGCATGGTTGCTTCCAGAGCCAGAGGACGCGGTTAGTCCTACCGCGCCACGGCCGTTGCTGGAAGTGGCCCGCCATCCGCTGGCGCAGTACCCCCAATTGCCTTCAGTAGTCGCGCATTGCGTATGAACACAGGATAGGGATAATCTTCGTCCTTTCGGCTTCGTTCCCCTTTGATGAATGTCGCCTTCATGTCGATCGCTTCCATGATCTTCTGGTCGATCTGGCTCGGCGGTGCCGTCGTCCTGGGGCTGATCTGGCTCGTCCGTCTCATTCTGGTGGGACGGGGACTGCGGCGCCGCACGGTCCTGAGCCACGAATCCCACACCGGCGGCCCTGCCTCCCTCCCTCGCGTATCGCTCGTCGTTGCCGCCCGTAACGAGGAGGCGAATATCGAACGTTGCCTGTCGTCGCTTCTCGCTCAGGATTATTCCGATTTGCAGATCATCGCCGTGGACGATCGCAGCACGGACGCGACGCCGAGCATTCTTCAGAAGCTGAGTGATCAGCACCCGCGGCTCCGCGTTCTGACCGTTCAGTCGCTGCGCGATGGATGGTTCGGCAAGAACAACGCCATGCGCGAGGGTGTGGAAGTGGCAACGGGCGACTGGTTGTGCTTCACCGACGCCGACTGTCGATTCACCTCCCCGCGGACCGTCACCGTCGCCGTCCGCGAGGCCTTGTCCGAAGACGTCGATTTCCTCTCCGTTACGCCGATGCTCGAGACAGAGACCTTCTGGGAGCGGGTGATTCAGCCGGTATGCGGCATCGTACTCATCTGGTGGTTTCTGCCGGAGCGCGTAAACAACCCGGAGAAGCGCACCGCCTACGCCAACGGCGCCTTCATGCTCATGCGCCGTTCGTGTTACGAGGCCATCGGCGGGCACGAGGCCGTCAAGACGGAGGTGAACGAGGACATCCGCATGGCCCGCCGGACCAAGCGCCTCGGCCTCAAGCTCCGTGTCGTCGAAAACGATGACCTTTATCGCACGCGCATGTACAGCACGCCCAGTGAAGCCTGGCGCGGCTGGAGTCGCATCTTTTACGGCTGCTTCCAGACGCCGAAGCGGCTCATCCGCGTGGCGTCACTGCATCTCATCTATTCCCTGATCCCCTGGATCAGCCTGCTTGTCGCGATCGTGGGCCTTGCATCCTCCGTCTCGGAAAATCGCGTCTTGTGGGGTTGGGCGGTTGTTGCCTGGGCCATCGCCGTCGTATTTCAGCAGCTCACTGTCGCGCGGATCTATCCGGTGACAAGACACGCTCGTGGCTGGTCGCTGCTGTACTTCCCCGGTGCGTGCATCTGTCTGGCCATGATGATCAGCGCGATACTGAAGTCCGTCGGTGCGAGCTCAACCACGTGGCGCGGCCGTACCTACCGCGCCGATCGCGTGATTCCGGAAGTGTCCCCGGCCGGCAACCACGAAGGCGCCGCACCTCCGACCGCCAAGAAATCCGCCACCCATGCCTGACAAAGCCCGCGACGCCATCGATCTGATTCGACAGGAAGAAGACACCGGGCAGTGGTTTGATCTTTCCGGCTGGAAGCTCCAGGCACTGCTGGTTCTGCTGGGATTGTGCCTCCTGCTCTGGCTCTTTCGGGCCGTGCGAAAATGCATCCGTGGTCGTCGGCCGCCCCGACTGCATCCCAACCTTCAGAAGTACGCCGGCAAGTCCGCATCGGACGGCAGCGCAGATCCCGAGCTTGCGGCCAAGCGCCGCAGCGAAGCGGCCAGGATCATGGCGACGTCGAGCACGCCCGGCATTGTCGGGTACGAGATCGTACGCCAGATCGAAGCCGTGTACGTGGACGGCTTTCGTCGTCCGGAGGAAGCCACCGAGGGACTCAAGGCCGTCGCTGCAATGAAAGGCGCCAACGCACTGACCAACGTCCGTACGTCCCGCGACGCCGCCGGCAAATATGCCGCGGCCGGTGATGCCGTGCTCGTCAAGTCGAAGACGGACACAACAGCCGGAGCCACCGTCACGCAGCCGATGGACGGCAACGAAGCGCCCGAATCCGACTCTACGCGTTGCGACGCGCCGTGAAGCGCCGGTGGCGTTTGTGTTCGCTCCCCGGTGGCCGCCGCGTATAATCCGGGCAAACCGTCTGGGTCAATTTCTCCCGATCGGAATCGGTCCGGCAATCGGGACGGCAGGAGTATTGCACATGCGACGTTTGCGCCGGAACGGAATGGCGGCGATTTCCCTTCTTTCGCTTCTTGCTGTCGCCGTGACGGCGGCATCCGGAGCGGACGACCCGCTTCCGCAGGCATTGCGTGCCAAGGTGGAGGCGTCCATCGATCGCGGGCTGGCCTATCTTGCGTCCACGCAGGCGGCTGATGGCGGGTGGGAAGCATTCGGGAAGTCTCATCCCGGCGTCACCGCACTCGTCCTCAAGTCCTTTCTCCAGGACGACGACTATGGCGTCCATCATGCCGTCTCCCGCCGCGGGATCGAATACCTCATGAAGTTCGTTCAGCCGGACGGCGGCATTTACCCTGAGGGTGAAGGTCACAACAATTACAATACAAGTGTCGCGATCATGGCACTCGCCTCGGCCGGGGAGCGGTACGAGGACGCCATCCGCAAGGCCCGAGACTATCTCAAGAAGATTCAATGGGACTCCGACGAAGGACACGAGCGCTCCAGCGCCTGGTACGGCGGCGCGGGCTACGGCCGCGGCAAGCGACCGGACCTTTCCAACACGCAATTCATGGTCGAGGCTCTCCACGAGAGCGGGCTGCCACCGGACGATCCCGCCTATCGCAAGGCGATGGTCTTCATCTCCCGCTGCCAGATGCTCAGCGAGACGAACGACCAGTCTTTCGCCGGCGGCAGTTCCGACGGTGGGTTCATCTACTCCCCGAATGCCGACGGAGAGTCCAAAGCCGGTACCGTCGAGGTCGACGGCAAGCCACGGCTGCGCAGTTACGGCTCCATGACCTACGCGGGGTTCAAGAGCATGCTCTATGCGGATCTCAAGCGCGACGATCCGCGCGTGGTCAGCGCGTTTGACTGGATCCGTCGGTACTACACGCTCGATCAGAATCCCAACATGCCCGAGCCGCAGGCGCATGAGGGTCTGTACTACTTCTACCATACCTTCGCCCGGGCCTTGCAGGCGTGGGGACAGGAAGTCATTACCGATGGGCGGGGCATTCCCCACCCGTGGCGGGCGGAGCTCTGCGAGAAGCTTTTCTCCCTCCAGCGGCCTGATGGAAGCTGGCTGAATGAAGAGGATCGCTGGTACGAGGGTAATCCCGCTCTGGTAACGGCCTACAGCATTCTCGCTATGCAGACGGCGCTGGACACGCCCGAGGCGGGGCAGCTCAAACCGGAGAAGCGTTAGCCCCTGGTTTCACTTCGGCGCGATTCGTGACGGGGAGATTGCAGATGCAGGACGAATCCAGGCACCTGCGGAATGGCGACGATCAAGATGCCATTCCGCCCGGCGAAGAAATGAACCAGCGTGAGGCCGCGGATGCGGTACCTTCTGAGCTGGCGGAGGACGACGACGCCGATTTGATCGGATCCGCTCGGGATCTGGAGTCGGAGGCGGCTGAAACCGTCAACAACCCCCTTGGTGCGCCGACTCGCCCCGCCCTGGACGAGCCCTTCGGTGATACCGAGCCCATGAGCGACGCGCCGCCCGACGAGGTGCTCGAGGAATTCGATCGTGAGGGTCGCATTTCCGAGACCGCCGCGTTGCGCGCCCGGCGGATCGGCGCCGATCTGAAGCAGGTGGAGTACGACGTTCGCGAGATCCTGGACCTGCTGGACCCCCGCCGCAAGCGCAAGCTCAGCGGAACGCGCCGCTGGCACGAGCTCGAGGAGGACATTATCCAGTGGCGTCATTCGGGACGCATGGACGAGGCCTCATTGGTCCGCCTGACCGAGCTGATCGCTCGAAGGCACTACCTGTTCCGCCAGCTCAGCTTTCTTTCCGGAACCCGCCCGACGTGGAACACGTGATTCAAAGTCTGATCGGTCTCCAATAGAAGGAGCGTGCCGGTTCCTGTGGGGAAGCAGGCACGCTCTATGACCTGACATCGCAACAGAGGTCGGCCATCACAGGCTATGGCTGAGGTAGTGGACATACGTAATGGCAATCCCAAAGGCAGTCCTGCGGGTAGAGCAAATGGCAGGATTCCAGCCAGCACACAGTGCCATCGGCAAAGGGAATCTCGGGCTCGCATGGACACTGCCCACATGGACCCCCTCCACCACCTCCTCCGGGCTTCTTGGCCATGGCCTTATCTGAAGGCATCAAAGCCAGTGCCGAAATGATAACCGCGAGAAACATGACCGGTCCTGAGAACTGTTTGAGACTCCTCATACCTCTCTCCTCATGATTTGACCGCGAGATCTGAATCCCGCTTCCATCAGCGGGACATTTGTTGAGGTTACTCGACGCGTCAATTCGGCGCCAAGTACTTCGCCTCGAGAAGATAAGGTTCGTCACGGCTGGACCGAATGCCTCTTTTCGGTCCAGCGGCTTCTGCAAGTCCTCTCGCCGCCTTCCTTCGCCGGGGGTCCAGGACTCCGGTTTGCGCCGGTGAGGCAAATCGCCGGAATCTGCCAGCGTTGACCCCGGTTTCCGCCTTTGCCTATACTCCGTTCCGCATCCGTACCTTGTGTGCGGGCGCTTGGTATCCTTATTGCCAGCCTACGGGTGCCGGTCGACGCTTGTTCCGATGGCCACTGGTATTCCCTGCCGGCGCCGTACGGATCATGATCCAGACGGCAATCGCGTGCCGCGCGATCGAAACCCGTTGTCCCATCGAGTGGATTGAGAATATGCCGCTGATACCGCTTGAGGTTGAACTCGAAGAAGATCATCGCCTGCTGCTCGACGCGGTCCGGGAGTACGCTCAACACGAGCTCCTGCCGCTGGATCGCAAATGGGACCGGGATGAGTCCAGCGTCATCGAGGTTCTGCCTCATCTCGGAGAAATGGGGCTGCTGAATCTGTGCGTTCCTGAAGAATACGGCGGGCTGGCGGTACCGTATCGGGTTTACGCCGCGATCATCTACGAACTCGCCAAATGGTCGCCCTCGGTCGCGGTGACCATTGCCGTACACAGCATGGTTGGAAAAATCCTGACAAAGTTTGTCGAGGGCGCGGCACGCGAGGAATGGCTGCAAGGCTGGGGCCGGCCGGAGCACTTCGGGGCGTTCGCCCTCTCGGAGGCCGGTGCCGGCAGCGACGCCGCCGCGGTGCGCACGACCGCGGACAGGTCCGAAGGAGGCTGGGTCCTCAACGGCGAGAAGATGTGGATCACCAACGGGATGCATGCCCGCTGGATACTGACCCTGGCTCGCGTGCAGGGCGTGCCGGAGAGGGAGGCTCTTTGCGCGTTCGTAGTGGATGCCCAGGAAAATGGCGTCAAGCGAGACAAGATTCTGGGAAAGATGGGTATTCGGGGAAGCGAAACCGCGGTCATCAGTTTGAGCGGGGTTTTCGTCCCGATGGAGCACCGTGTGGGCAAGCCGGGTCAAGGGCTCGCCGCTTGCCTTTCCAGCCTCAATGAAGGGCGCATCGGTATTGCTGCGCAGGCCGCCGGAATCGCCGAGGCGTGTTTGGATGAAATGGTCACGTACGCCCGAGAGCGCGAGCAGTTCGGCCGGCCGATCGGAAAATTTCAGGCCGTCGCCAATATGATCGCTGACAGCGCCGTCGAGCTGGAGGCAAGTCGTTCGCTCATCTGGCGGGCGGCCGGAGATGTGGACGCTGGTCGCTTGGACCCGACCGCTGCCTCCATGGCCAAGCTCTACGCTACCGAGGCGGCTAACCGTATCGCCTACCGGGCCGTTCAGGTCCATGGCGGAACCGGGTACGTCAACGAATGCCGGGTCGAACAGCTCTATCGCGACGCGCGCGTGACCACGATCTATGAGGGCACCAGCGAGGTCCAGCGCATCGTCATCGCCAGGCAGATTGGACAGCAATGACGGACCGCTCGGTGTCTCAGAATCATGGCACGAGACTTGTAGGAACAGCCGGTGGAACGGGCGTGACCCACCGGCCGCGCTTCGCTAAGATCCCCAAGCGCCGCGATCAGGACGCTCCCAGCGGGCGTTGGCGGTGTTCTAGAATGGGCGCTTGTGCCCATGCATTCCTTGCAAGAAGGTGAAGTTCCGATGGATTTTGACCTCTCCGACGATCTAATTGCACTGCGTGACATGGCCCGGAAGTTCGCTGCCGAGAACATTGCGCCGAATGCACGCACATGGGACCGCGAGGCTGACCTTCCCCGCGAGGTCGTTGCGAAAATGGCGGAATTAGGATTTCTGGGGATTTTTATCCCTGAGGAATTCGGGGGTTGCGGATTCGGTGACCTGCAAGCCACGGTCATTATGGAGGAAATCGCGCGGCAATGCGGCGCCACAGCGCTGCTGCTGGACGCGCACAACGCATTGTGCTGTGCTCACCTGCTGATCGGAGCGAATGACGCCCAGAAAAAGAAGTACCTGCCGCCGCTGGCCCGGGGTGATTACGTGGGCGCATGGGCGCTCTCCGAGCCCGGCTGTGGAAGTGATGCGGCGGCGCTCACCTCCACAGCGGAACTCAAGGGCAATGAGTGGGTGCTCAACGGGGCCAAGCACTGGATCACCAACGGCCACTACGCGGGCGTCTACGTCATTACCGCGCGAACCAAGCCGGAGGGCGGTCCCAAGGGCATCAGCGCGTTCATCGTCGAACGGGATACGCCGGGCCTGATCATCGGTCCCAAGGAAGACAAGCTGGGCATGCGCGGATCTGACACGGTCGGCCTGACGCTCGAGGATCTGCGAATTCCCAAGGAGAACCTCTGCGGCGAATTACACGGAGGCTTTAAGGATGCTATGCGCGTTCTGGAGCGCGGGCGAATCACGATCTCAGCGATGTCCGTTGGACTCGCCCGGGGCGCCGTGGAAGAGTCCCTGGCCTACTCCAAGATGCGACAGGCATTCGGCAAGCCGCTGTTCGAGCACCAGTCAATTCAATTCAAGCTGGCGGACATGGCCATGCAGATGGACGCGGCGCGCCTCCTGACGCGGCGCGCGGCGATTCTGTCCGATTCCGGTCGCCCGGCCAACATCATGGCGTCGATGGCCAAGCTCTTATCTTCCGAGACTGCCACCCGGGCATGCATGGAAGCCATCCAGATTCACGGGGGCATGGGCTACACCAAGGAAGTGCCCGTGGAGAGGTACATGCGTGACGCCAAGCTGTGCGAGATTGGCGAGGGATCGAGCGAGATTCAGCGGATGATCATCGCGCGGCATTTGCTGGAGTTGTAGGAAGAAGGCACGAAGGCACATAGGCACGGAGGGGAAGAGAAAAGGCAATTGGCAATAGGCAGTAGGCAGTAGGCAATAGGAAGAAACGGGCAAGACAGTCTTGGACGACGGATCACTTAACCCGGCCTGAGGAAGGCGATCATGGACTTTGATTTTGACGACGATCATCGGATGCTGGCGGAGCAGGTTCGCGATTTCGCGTTCAAGGAAGTTGCCAAGGGTGCCGAGGCGCGGGACCAGGCCGCGAGCATGACGCCTGAGCTGGTGGAGCAGCTCGCAGGCATGGGGCTGTTCGGGATTTCCATTCCCGAGGAGTACGGCGGGGCGGGCATGGGCTGCGTGGCGTCGTCGCTGGTGGTGGAG
Source organism: Phycisphaerae bacterium (assembly GCA_024102815.1). Classification (NCBI taxonomy): domain Bacteria; kingdom Pseudomonadati; phylum Planctomycetota; class Phycisphaerae; species Phycisphaerae bacterium. Next base: position 126,242 of record JAGFJJ010000011.1, on the reverse strand, counting down.
GAGATCTCCAAGGCCTGCGCGGGAACGGGTGTGCTGCTCAGCGCCCATACGTCGCTCTGCGTCGATCCGATCATGACGTTTGGATCGGCCGAGCAGAAAAAGAAGTACCTGCCGCGGATGGCCGCGGGGGAGATGATCGGCTGCCTTTCGCTCACCGAGCCGGGAAGCGGCAGCGACGCCGGGGCAGCCCAGTGCCGGGCGGAACTCAAGAGCGACGGCTGGCACGTCGAGGGCAACAAGATATTCGTCACCAACGGCAAGGAGGCCGGGGTGATGGTGCTCATCGCCGTGACCAATCCAGACGAGCCCAAGCGTCGCTTAAGCGCCTTCATCGTCGAGACGAACCAGCCGGGCGTACGTCTGGGCAAGCTGGAAAAGAAGCTGGGCATCCGCTGCTCGTCCACGGCCGAGTTCGTCTTTGAGAATTGCGTGCTGCCGAAGGACGCGCTGCTCGGGGAGCAGGGCCGGGGGCTCAAAGTGGCTTTGACCACGCTCAACGGTGGTCGAATCGGTATCGCGGCGCAGGCGCTGGGAATCGCCCAGGCGTGCCTGTACGAGTCGGTGAAATACGCGCAAACGCGGGTGCAGTTCAACCAGCCGATCGGCAAATTCCAGGCGATCCAGAACAAAATCGCGGACATCGCCGTGGGGGTCGAGGCGGCGCGGGCGCTGGTTTATCGAGCGGCATGGCTCAAGGACCAGAAGCGCGACTACGCGATGGAGGCGGCGATGGCCAAGCTCTTCGCCAGCGAGATGAGTTCGCGATCGGCGAACCACGCCGTGCAGGTATTCGGCGGATATGGGTATTGCCAGGATTATCCGGTGGAGCGCTTTCTGCGTGACGCGAAGATCACGGAGATCTACGAGGGTACGAGCGAGATACACAGAGTGGTGATTGCGCGGGGGTTGGAGTAGAGCGGGACTATCGGCATCTGCCGGCAGCATCTCAGACTACTGTGTGCGACCCGGGTGCAGAAGAACTTGATCGAGAACGGTCCGCACGGCGGACCCCACGTGCTGCGGCTCAGAAGAGGTGCGCCAGGGGACGCACCCTACAAGATCGTCCGCATGGCGGACCCTACGATGAGAATGGATCGCATTGCGGGACGTACGATGAAAACGGTCCGTACGGCGGACTCTACGCGATGAGGAGTCGGTGACATGGCAGCGAAATCGATGGCCGTTCTGGGCGCGGGGACGATGGGGCGGGGGATCGCCCAGGTCTTCGCCCAGGCGGGGTACGACGTGGCGATGTTCGACGTGTTTCCCGCGGCACTGGAGGACGCGACCAAGCAGATCGGCAAGATGCTGGATCGCGCCGTCGAGAAGGGCAAGATGGCCGCGGATGACGCCAAGGCCGCCAAGGGGCGGATCAAGACCTTTGGCAGCATCGCCGAGATCGGCAAGCACGCGCTGATCGTCGAGGCAGCGACGGAGCGGCTCGACGTCAAGATCGACCTGCTCCAAAAGGCCCAGGAGCACGTCGCGGCCGACGGCATCCTGGCCAGCAACACCAGCAGCATCAGCATCACGCAACTGGCGGCCAAGACCAAGGCGCCGGAGCGGTTCATCGGCATGCACTTTTTCAATCCCGTTCCGCTCATGCAGCTTGTCGAGGTTGTGCGCGGCTTGCAGACCAACGACGAGACCTGCAAGCGGACCATCGAACTGGCCAAGGCCGTGGGCAAGACGCCGGTGGAGTGCAATGACAGCCCGGGGTTTGTCTCGAATCGCGTGCTGATGCCGATGATCAACGAGGCCGTGTTCACGCTCCAGGAAGGCGTGGGCACGCCGCAGGCCATCGACGACATCATGAAGCTGGGCATGAATCATCCGATGGGACCGCTGGCACTGGCCGACCTGATCGGACTGGACGTGTGCCTGGATATTCTGGAAGTGCTGCATCGCGACCTGGGCGAGGACCGCTATCGGCCGTGCCCGTTGCTGCGGAAGTACGTGATGGCCGGTCGGCTGGGACGCAAGACCAAGCAGGGGTTCTATAATTATGAGTGACACGCAGGTTCGGCTCCATGTCGACGGCCCGCAGGCCACGGTTACCTTTCACACGGCGAGCGGCGTGAATATTCTCGCGCCGGATGTGCTGGATCGATTCAGCGCGGCGCTGAAGGAAGTTGCCGGAAGCAAGGGCGTACGCTGGACGGTGATCGCGGCAGAAGGCAAGGTCTTTGTCGCCGGGGCGGACATCAAGGTGATGTCCGCGTTTACGCCGGATCAAGCCAAGGGCTATGCAGAAAAGGGCCACGCGGTGCTCGACCAGGTGGCGGAGCTGCCGTCGATCACGGTGGCGGCCATTAACGGCGCCGCGCTGGGCGGTGGGTTGGAGCTGTCGCTTGCCTGCGATTTCCGAATCGCGGTGAAGTCTGCTAAGCTGGGACTGCCGGAAACGTCGCTTGGACTGATTCCCGGGTGGGAGGGCATTCAGCGACTGGCGGCGCTGATCGGGCCTGCCCGTGCAAAGCGCCTCTTTCTCAGCGCGCTGCCCGTGTCGGCCGAAGAGGGGCTGTCTTTCGGGCTGGTGGATGACGTCGTCAACGCCCCGGAAGATCTTCCGCCTCGCGTGGTGGCGTTCTGCAAGTCGTTCAAGAGGGGATCGCCGGCGGCGGTGGCGCTGGCCAAACGGGCGCTGCGCAGCGACGACGATATCACGGCATTCGCCGACTGTTTCCGTGGGCCGGAGAGTCGCGAGGGCATGACGGCGTTCGTGGAGAAACGCCCCGCGAAGTGGATGGAGTGAGCGGAATCATGAGCGTACAACCGTACGAGGGCCGGAAAGCAAAGTCGGGCACACCGAAGGAGCCGCCATGCGCGGGGCCGGATGACCTGAACGGATTCGACCCGGTGCTGGCGCTGGGGGATCCGGGGTCGTTTCCGTTCACGCGGGGTATCCACCGGACGATGTACGGCGGGCGCTTGTGGACCATGCGGCAGTTCGCCGGGTTCGGCTCGGCCGACGACACGAATCAGCGCTTCAAGTATCTGCTCAGCCACGGGCAGACGGGTCTCAGCACCGCGTTCGACCTGCCCACGCTGATGGGGCGGGATAGTGACGATCCTTTGTCACTGGGTGAAGTGGGGCGCTGCGGGGTGGCGATTTCCTCGCTGGCGGACATGCGGCGGCTGTTCGTGGGGATCAATCTGGCCGAAGTCAGCACGAGCATGACGATCAACGCACCGGCCGCGATCCTGCTGGCGTTCTACATCTGCGTCGCCGAGGAGCAGGGTGTTTCGCCGGACAAGCTCCGCGGTACGTTGCAGAATGACATCCTGAAGGAGTTTCACGCTCAGAACGAGTATGTTTTCCCGCCCCGGCCCAGCGTCAACCTGGTAATTGACACCATCGAGTATTGCACGCACCACATGCCGCAGTGGAACACGGTGAGCATCAGCGGGTACCACATTCGTGAGGCCGGTGCGACCGCGGCGCAGGAGCTGGCATTCACGCTGGCCGACGGCGTCTGCTACACGAAGAAGTCCATCGAGCGGGGGCTCGACGTGGATGCCTTTGCCCAGCGGCTGAGCTTTTTCTTTGACGTGCATAACGACTTCTTTGAGGAGATTGCCAAGCTGCGGGCTTCGCGGCGCATCTGGTCGAAGCTCATGCGCGACCGTTTCCACGCGCAGCAGGAGCGGAGCTGGATGTTGCGGATGCACTGCCAGACGGCGGGCGTGACGCTTACCGAGCAGCAGCCGATGAACAACCTGATCCGCGTGGCGTACCAGGCGCTGGCCGCGGTGCTGGGCGGGACGCAGTCGCTTCATACCAACAGCATGGACGAAACGCTGGCGCTGCCGTCGGAACTGGCGGCCAAGCTTGCCCTGCGCACGCAGCAGATCCTCGCACACGAGACCCATGTGACGCAGGCGGTCGATCCCCTGGGTGGAAGCTACTTTGTGGAGAAAATGACGAACGAGATCGAAGAGGAAGCGTGGGCGATTCTCGACGAGATCGATGCCATGGGCGGGGTGCTTGCGGCGGTCGATCGCGGCTACTTCCGGCGCTGCATCACGGAATCCGCCCAGGCGGAGCAGCGGCGTATCGACCAGGGCGAACAGAAAGTCGTGGGCGTGACGGATTTTGTCGAGAAGGGCCCGGTGGATATTCCCATTCTCCAGATCACGCAGGAGACGGAAGACGTCCAGGTGGCCGGGCTCAAGGAGCTCAAGCGAACGCGCGACGCCGGGCGGCACGCTGCGGCGCTGGATCGCCTGCGTGAGGACGCACGGAAGGGCGTCAACGTCATGCCCGCGCTGATCGACGCCGCCAAGGCCGACGCCACGGTGGGAGAGATGATGGACACGATGAAGGGAGTCTTCGGGGCCTACGACGGCGGACCGGAATGGTAACGATGGCAACGGCTACGCGCGAACCGACCATGAGCAAGACGAAATATCCCCCCCGCGTGCTTCTGGCCAAGATCGGGCTCGACGGGCACGATCGCGGTGTCAAGGTTCTGGCACGATCGTTCCGGGACGCGGGTATTGAAGTCATCTACACGGGACTCTGGCAAACCTGCGAGGCGACGATGCACGCCGCGTTGCAGGAAGACGTGGATGTGGTCGGCGTGAGCCTGCTCTCGGCCGCGCACATGACGGTCATGCCGGAGATGCTCCGTTACCGCAAGGAGATGGGAATCGAGCACATTCCCGTCGTGTTGGGCGGCATCGTGCCCGAAGCCGATCATCCCAAGCTGTTGGAAATGGGACTGGCGGCGGTGTTCAACCCGGGTTCGTCGGTCGATTCGATCATCGTCAAGCTGCGCGAACTCGCCGCCGGGCATGCCTCGGCCAGGATCGGCGACGTTCGCACGGGCTATGAACAAGGCGATATGCGCGCCTTGGCCAAAATCATCACCGCGATCCAGCGGGGGGACGCGCTCGATGGTTGGGACCCGCCCACGGGGAACGCCCGCGTCATCGGTATCACCGGGGCCCCGGGCGTGGGCAAGAGCTCGTTCATCGGACGTCTGGCCAAGCGATTACGCCTGCGTGACAGACGTGTGGCCGTCCTGGCCATCGATCCCAGCAGCCCGATCACGGGCGGCGCGCTCCTGGGCGATCGCCTGCGGATGATGAGCGGCGAGCCGGACTACGGCCTGTTCATTCGCAGCCTGTCGTCGGGTGGTGGTGCCGGGGGTTTGTCACCTGCGGCGCCGGCGGTGCTCAAGGTCCTGGACGGATTCGGTTTCGATTTCATTCTGGTGGAGACCGTCGGCGCGGGGCAGGGCGACGTTTCCGTGCGCGAACTCGTGGATCACACGCTGCTGCTGCTCATGCCCGACTCGGGTGATTCGGTGCAGTTCTCCAAGGCCGGCATCGTGGAAATCGCCAATGCCTTCGTGATCAACAAGTGTGACCTGCCCGGGGCGGATTCCACGCACGCTCAGCTCCTCAGTTCCGTCGGCGAGGACCGTCCCATCTGGAAAGCCAGCACCATCCGCGACGAAGGCATCGACGCCGTGGCCGACTGGGTGGCGGCGCTGCAATAACGCACTTTTCGATATGCGGTTTGTTTTCGGACGTTTGAGAGCTGTCCGTTCGCATTGGTGAAAGTTGCTTGACTTGAGCGCGGATATTCTGCTATAAGACGTCGCCATGACAATGACGCAGCGCAATTACTGGTGGTGGTTTGAGGCCGGCGGGTTTCCCGCCTGGTGAGTCACCAGGTTTGCGCACAAGAGTGCTGGGAGCCCGCCGAAATCGGCGGGCTTTTTTTTCAGGCGAATGTGAGGGATGGGCGAGTAGATCGGAAAATGCGGCCGGCAGTAAGACAAACATCAGGATCAACAGGTAGCTCGGCGACGACCGGAAGGTCGCTCCGGTCTTGCTCAGCGCGTTCTCCGCGCCGGACGGGCTTTACGTGTGGTTGGTGGTGGTACGCGGATCCCGGTGGGCCGCCTCCGCGCTGAGCGCGTTTGTGAGGATCAGCGAACCAAGGCCCGCCCGATTTGGCGGGCTTTTTTTGTGAGGGCCAAGCGGATGTTTGAAGTGCTCCAACACACGACGCCTGCGAGAACGGCAAGAGATTTCGCCGTCGAACTGGCCGTGCAGACGGCTCCCGGCTGCGCGGATGCGGCCACACTGTTCGCGCGGCTGACCAACGGTGGAACGCAGCCCGGTTGTGTGCTGCTCGAATCGGGTGAGCAAGGACCGCGTTACGCGGATCGTTCCATCGGCGTGATCCGCTCTGCGCTCATGGTTTGCGGGCGGGGCAATATGGTGGAAATCGCGGCGCTCGAGAACATGGGCCGACAGTTGCTCGTCCGTGTGAAGGCTCGTTTGCCCCGTTCGCTGGTGCTGGTGGACGAGTGTGATACAAGCCTGACATTCCAGCTCCCGGAGAGCGTCTCCCGCCCTGCCTCTTTCGAAGAGCGCCTGCGGTCGTGCCTCCACGTCGACGTTCTGCGGGCCTTCCTGCCCGGGGTCGAGCAGGGCCCACCGGCAGATTTGCCGTATGGTCTCTTCGGGGTGTTTGCGTACGACTTCGTGCGTCACCTTGAGGACATTCCCCCCGCGGCAAGTGATCCCCTCAGCGAGCCGGACTACGTTTTCTTCTTGCCATCGCGGTTCTTCATTGTGGACCACCTTCGCAAAACGACGACGCATGCGAGCGTCGCAGGCGGTGACGGCGAAGCGGTGCCGGTCGTCGAGGGGCAGGGTTTGGAGAGTCCGCTCGAATCCGCCCGAACCGAGAGCCAGTGCCCGACGGGGGCCGCGACACTCGGCGAATTCACTTCGGATACTTCTCATGAGCGCTTTGTCGCCATGGTCGAAGAGGTAAAGGCATCGATCGCCAGGGGCGACGTGTTTCAAGCTGTGGTCGGGCGGATGCTGTCCGCTCCCTTCGAGGGCGACGCGTTTCCCGTCTATCGCGCCCTCAAGGAATGCAACCCCTCGCCGTTCATGTTTTATGTCCGGGACGAGTTCGGCGTACTGCTCGGCGCTTCGCCGGAGCTGGCCGTACGGGTCGCGGGTGACGGTGAGAAACGTACGGTCGAGCTCCGCCCCATCGCCGGGACGCGACCGCGCGGCCTGCGTGACGGTTCGATTGATCCCGAACTCGATTCGCGGCTGGAGATTGCCCTCAAGATCGACACGAAAGAGCTGGCCGAACACACCATGCTCGTGGACCTCGCCCGCAATGACGTTGCCAGCGTCTGCCGTCCGGGGACCACGCGGGTCGAAGCGGCGCTCGAAATCGAGAAGTACTCGCACGTGCAGCATCTCGTCTCGCGCATTCGCGGCGAACTGCGCGACGAGTTCGACGCGCTCGATGCCTACGTGTCCACGATGAACATGGGCACGCTCACAGGAGCGCCCAAGCCGCAGGCCATGCGCCTCATTGCCGAGCTGGAATCCTCGGCAAGAGGTTTCTTCGGGGGCGCCGTGGGCTTCCTTTCCATTTCGGGAGAACTCGAAACGGCCATCATCATCCGCGCCATGCGCGTGCTCGACGGACACGTGTACCTTCGGGCCGGGGCGGGAATCGTGGCCGACAGCATTGCGCAAAACGAATGGCTGGAGACGGAGCGGAAGTTGGACGCCTGCATCAAGGCGTTGAAGGAGGCGAGTCATGGCGGCTGAACCATACGTGCTGGCAATCGACAACGACGATTCGTTCGTGCATATCCTCGCGGATCAATTCCGCTGCTGCGGATGCACGGTCGACGTTTTTCGTCGCAACTGGCCGGAGCACGAAGCGGTGGCGACGATCCGCCGTCAGGCGCCGAACCTGCTCCTTCTTTCGCCGGGCCCAGGGACGCCCGAGGACGCGACGCTGTGCCTCGCACTGCTCGCGGAGTTCGCCGGCGTGGTCCCCATTTTCGGCGTGTGCCTCGGACACCAATGCATCGTTCATCATTTCGGTGGTCGTGTGGGGACGGCCAGCGAAATCATGCACGGCAAGCCCGCGCTGATCCAGCACAGTCAATCGGGACTGTTTCAGGGCGTCGAGAATCCAATTCAGGTCGGACGCTATCACTCGCTGATTGCACACTCTGTTCCGTCTTCGCTCGTTGTCGATGCGACGTATGGCGAGCAGGTCATGGCTGTCCGCCACCGGCATCGGCCCGTGTGGGGGGTGCAGTTCCATCCGGAGAGCGTGCTGACGCCCTCCGGTCCGCGACTCATTCACAATCTGCTCAACGAGTTGGAGGTGCGCCATGCCGCTTAGCCCGACGAATACTCGCGTGGCAACTTCCGCCATCCGAAGTGGGGAAGCCCTCGCCGTGCTGCGTCTCGTGATGCACGTCGACGCATCGGTCGAGGATCAGGTCGCGCTTCTGGAGAGGCTTAACGGTCGAATTCCGGAGGCCGGGGAACTGGCATCCATGGCCCGGATGCTGCGCAAGCGATGCGTTCGCCTTCCGGAGGTTCCGCGAAACGCCGTCGATCTGTGCGGCACGGGCGGCGATCGCAGCGGCACGTTCAACATCTCCACGACCGCCGCGTTCGTCGTGGCCGGTGCGGGCGTTCCGGTGGTCAAGCACGGCAACCGGGCGGTATCGAGCCGCTGCGGCAGCGCGGATTGCCTGAAGGCGTTGGGGATCGCCGGCCCGACGGACGCCGATGCCGCGTCGCGGTTGCTGCGGGAAGTGGGAGTCGTGTTCCTCCCCGCGCCCGCGTTTCATCCGGCAATGGCGGCCGTGATGGAAGCCCGGCGGCGCTTGTCCGCTCGCGGGCACAAGACGGTGTTCAACCTGCTCGGGCCGCTGGTGAATCCCGGATTCGTGCGGCGGCAGGCGATGGGCGTGTTCCGCGCGGAGCTGGTGGAGCCCATGGCGCATGCGCTGAGGGAGTTGGGCGTTGAGCGGGCGATGGTCTTCCATGGCGACGGTCTGGACGAAATGACCCTTACCGGTACGACGACTTTCGCGAGGCTGGATTGCGGGGAGATCAAGCGCGGGGCGCTGGAGCCCGAGTCGGTCGGGCTGCGGCGCTGCCGCGCGGAGGAGCTGGCCGGCGGCGATGCTGCGGAAAATGCGCGGGTAACGCGGGGCATCCTGGCGGGGGAGGTCGTGGATGCTCGCCGCGATATCGTTCTCCTCAACGCCGCCGCTGCTATTCTGGCTTCCAGTGACGGGGAGTTGACACTTTGTGCCGCCCTGGAGCAGGCTCGTGTTTCGCTCCGCAGCGGCGCGGCGCTGGCCAAGTTGCATCAGCTGCGGAGGGCGGGCGCATGAGTTCTATTCTCGATGAAATTGTCGCATCGAAGCGGCGCGAGGTCGCGAACCTTCCGGCGTTGAATGCAAATGCGAATTCGCCGCCGGGGCGCGATTTTCTGGCGGCGCTGCGTGGACGATGTCGGGCTGTCATCGCCGAGCTCAAGCCGCGCTCGCCCTCCGCCGGAACATTGTGTGTATCCTACAAGCCCTCCGAGTTGGCACTGCGATACGAGGAGGGCGGGGCTGCGGCCATTTCCGTGCTGACGGATCGCGCGTACTTTGGCGGGGAGGTTGAGCATCTGAAGGAGGCTCGTAATGCGGTGTCGCTTCCTGTGCTCCGCAAGGATTTTATCGTGGATGAGCGGCAGGTGGCCGAGTCCCGGCGGATCGGTGCCGACGCATGTCTGCTGATCGTGGCGGCGCTCAAGCTTCAAGAGCTGGCGCAACTGCATACAGCAATCTTGCGGACGGGCATGAGCGCTCTCGTGGAAGTTCACGACGAAAGAGAGCTGGCCGTCGCGCTGGACATCGGAGCGCGGATGGTGGGCGTCAACCACCGCGACCTGCGTACGATGCGAATTGATCCGAGAGCCACGGAACGCATGCTCCACCTCGTGCCCGACGACGTCGTCCTCGTGGCGGAGTCAGGATTCACGGATCCCAAGCAGGTGCAAGATCTGCCGGATCGCGTCAACGGCGTGCTCATCGGAACGGCGCTGATGCGCAGTCCGAATCCCGCGCAGTTCATCCGCCGAACACAGACATCTGCGGAGCCTGCGGCGTGAGGGTCAAGATCTGCGGAATCACCTGTGAAGACGACGCGATGCTCGCCGAAGAGTTGGGCGCCCATTTTATCGGGTTGATCTTCGCCCGCCGATCGCCGCGGGCTGTCACCGCGAAGCGGGCCCGTCGGATTGTGGCCGGCCTGACGCGCGCCCGGGCGGTCGGTGTTTTCGTCGAGCAAGACGTGCGCGAGATTCGCGCCATCGTCCGTGACGTCAACCTTCACGCCGCCCAGATCTATCGCCCGGTTCGACAGTCTTCCGGCGGCACAACCCTGATTCGTGCCGTGCGGGTTCGTGATCGGCGCACCTTGCGTGCCGTGCAGGATCGGAACGCAGACTACATTCTGCTCGACGCTTACCGCAACGGAACCCTGGGAGGAACTGGAGAATCGTTCGATTGGTCGATCCTGCCGCGGCGGCTGGACAACGTCATCCTGGCTGGCGGCATCGGGCCCGACAACGTTCGTGCCGCGGCCGCCCTGCGACCCTATGCCGTTGATGTATGCAGCCGCGTGGAGAAATCAGCCGGAATCAAGGACGCCGCCAAACTCAGAGCGTTGTTCGAGGAGATGCAGTCGTGATTCTTCAAGCGAGATACGGGCCGTACGGAGGAAGATTCGTGCCGGAAACGCTCATTGCGCCACTCGTGGAAATCGAGCGCGGGTTTGAGGATGCGATGCACGACCCGGCATTTCTGGCTGAGCTCGACGCGTTGCTGACGCACTACGCCGGGCGGCCCACGCCGCTGTATCTTGCGCGGCGTATCTCGGAGAGCCTCGGACGGAAGCTCTACCTCAAGCGCGAGGACCTCCTGCACGGTGGAGCGCACAAGACCAACAACACGCTTGGACAGGCCCTGCTCGCCCGGCGGCTGGATAAGAGCCGAATTATTGCGGAGACCGGCGCGGGCCAGCACGGCGTGGCGACGGCCATGGCCGGGGCGCTTCTCGGCATCCCCGTGGAAGTCTACATGGGAGCCGTGGACGTCGAGCGCCAGCAGCCCAACGTGCAGCGCATGAAGCTATTCGGGGCGAAGGTTCACGCCGTCAGCAGCGGTGCCGCAACACTCAAAGATGCTATTAACGAAGCCATGCGCGACTGGATTACACACGCGGACGACACGTACTATCTCTTCGGAACCGCCGCCGGACCGCATCCTTTCCCTAGTATCGTGCGCCAATTCCAGCGGATCATCGGCGATGAGACGCGCGAGCAAATCCTTCATGCCGAAGGACGGCTACCGGACGCCGTGTTCGCCTGCGTGGGCGGGGGAAGCAACGCCATCGGCATGTTTGCCGCATTCCTGGAAGACGAGGTGAATCTCTTCGGAGCTGAAGCGGCCGGGGAGGGGATCGAAACCGGGCGGCATGCCGCGACACTGGGAGCGGGTGCCGCCGGGGTCTTTCATGGAATGAGTTCGTCGTTTCTCCAGGACGCCGACGGCCAGATTGCCGAGACGCACTCGATTTCGGCAGGGCTCGACTACCCTGGTGTCGGGCCTGAGCACGCCCATCTTCGCGACATGGGACGCGTGATTTATCAGCCCGTGAGTGACGACGAAGCGATCGCGGCGTTTCACCTGCTGGCTCAACAGGAAGGCATCCTCCCAGCATTGGAATCCGCACATGCCATTGCCCTGGCGATGCGCGAAGCGGACGCAATGCCCCCCGACGCGGTAGTGATCGTCAACCTCTCCGGGCGTGGCGACAAGGATCTGGCAACGGTGCTCGAGCGGGGAGGTGCTGCGTGAATCGTTTTGTAAGACGCTTTTCCTCACAGCGGGACGGGGCGTTCATTCCGTTTCTCGTGCTCGGCGACCCCGATCTGCCTGCCTCCGAGCGGCTGATTCGTGCCGCCGTCGACGCAGGCGCCGATGCGCTGGAGCTGGGGATTCCGTTCTCCGATCCGATCGCCGACGGGCCGACGATTCAGCGCGCCGCGACGCGAGCCCGCAACGCCGGTGCCGATGTCGATGCCTGCCTGCGACTGATCGAACGACTTCGCGCGAGTGCCGATCTGCCGATCGGGCTGCTCATCTATTTCAACCTGGCCGCGCGCCAGGGGCTCGAGCGCTTTGCTCAACGCCTCGCGGATTGCGGCGTGGACGCCGTTGTCGTTGCCGACCTGCCTCTGGAAGAGTCGGCCGAATTTGAGCAGATCCTCGCGGCGCAGCGCGTCGGCATCGTCCAACTCGTCGCGCCAAACACGCCTCTGGACCGCGCCGCAAAGCTCATCGATCGCTCCACGGCGTTTACCTACGTCGTGAGTCACTTCGGTACCACCGGCGCCCGCGCCAGGCTGGACGATGCCACTGCCCGACGCGTGAGTGAACTCCGCGCAATCACGGCAAAGCCGCTCGTCGTGGGTTTCGGCGTGAGCAGCCCTGCGCAGGCACATGGCCTGGCCAACGCCGGAGCCGACGGCGTGATCGTGGGAAGTGCCCTGGTGGCGCGTATTGAGCATCACCACGGCGACCCTGAGGCGATGGACGCCACCGTTCGTGAATTCGTCCGTTCTTTTGTAAGTGACAGGAGTCCGTTGTCATGCTCGTCGTGATGGAGAAGAACGCCACCGATGCCCAGATCGAACGTGTCTGCGCGGCCATTCGAACCATGGGATACGAACCTCATCCCATGCCCGGAGCGCAGCGCACCGCCGTGTGCATCACGGGCAATCGCGGCCCGGTGGAGACCGACGGACTCGCCGGGCTGCCCGGCATCCGCGAGTTCATTCGCGTGTCCAAGCCATACAAGCTGGTCTCGCGCGAATTCCGCCAGGAGGATACGGTCATCACTTTGGGCGATGACGCAATCGGTGGGGAGGCTCTGAGCGTGATCGCCGGTCCATGCTCCGTCGAATCGCCGGAGACCACGCTAAGGATTGCGGAGCGACTTGCGACCTTGGGCGTACGTTTCTTCCGTGCCGGTGCCTATAAGCCGCGCACGAGTCCCTACGCCTTCCAGGGGCTCGGCGAGGAGGGACTGCGCATTCTCGCCGAAGTCCGTGATCGATTCGGCATGCGGATCGTCACCGAAGCGCTGGACGCGGATTCCCTGGAGAGCATGGCTGCTGTGGCGGACATCGTCCAGATCGGCGCCCGCAACATGCACAACACGTCACTGCTCAAGCTCGTCGGGCGACTCGACAAGCCCGTTCTGCTCAAGCGCGGCCTGGCCGCTACGCTGGACGAACTCTTCATGGCCGCCGAGTACATCATGTCCGCCGGCAACTACCGCGTGATCCTCTGCGAGCGCGGCATTCGCAGTTTCTGCGACCACTCCCGGTTTACCCTCGATCTGGCGGCCGTGCCCGCCATCCGCCGGATGAGTCACCTGCCCGTGCTGGTCGATCCCAGCCACGCAGCCGGTACCAGTTACATGGTCGAGCCGCTGAGCTTGGCGGCCGTGGCCTGCGGAGCGAGCGGCCTGATCGTCGAGGTTCACGAAGACCCGGCCCTGGCCTGGTCTGATGGAGCTCAGGCGGTGCCATTATCGGAGTTTCCCCGCCTCTTGAAGCGCATCCAGGCCGTTCGGGCTTCGATGGAGGCCGAACCTGGGGTAAGCGAACCCCCGGATCTGAGAATCCCTCCCACGGCCTGGGCGTCTTGTGCCTAGTTCTCGCCTCAAATGGAACGCGTTTTGCAACGTATTCCCGCGGTGAGGGGTCCGTGCGCCCGCAGCGCGCTATGATCCCATTAACGCACCTTCGTGCCAGGTACAGACACCCAATCAAGGATCGATCATGCAGGCGGACGGAATGTCGCAGGAAACGCGCGCGGTACACGCCGGTATCGGGCAGTATGACCATCTCCCCGTCGTCCCGCCGATCTATGCTACGTCCACCTTTGCCTTCGAGGATGCCGATCACGGCGCCGCCTTGTTCAGCGGAAAGGGCCGGGGGTACATCTATTCGAGAATGGGCAATCCTACGGTCGAGGCGCTGGAAAACTGCGTTGCGGCACTGGAAGGCGGACACAAGGCCCTGGCCTGTGCCAGTGGCATGGCAGCGATTCACACCACGCTCGCCGCGCTCCTTTCTGCAGGCGACCATGTCGTGTGCAGCGACGCCGTCTACGGTCCGACCTGCACGCTGATCGAGAGCTTCCTCAGCCGCTTCGGCATCGAATCGACCTTCGTCGACACCTCGGACACCGGCGCCGTTCAGAATGCCATACGTCCGAAAACGAAAGTCGTCTACGTCGAGACGCCCGGAAACCCCACGTTGGTGGTCAGCGACCTGGCCGCCATCGCGGACATCGCCCATGCGTCCGGCGCACTCGTCGTCGTGGACAATACCTTCCTCAGCCCCATCCTCCAGCAGCCGTTCGGTTACGGCGTGGACGTTGTCCTCCACAGCATGACCAAGTTCCTTAACGGGCATGCGGACGTCGTTGGCGGCATCATTGTCGTGCGCGATGAAGAACGCTACCGTCAGTTCCGGGGCGTACTCAACGGGCTCGGCGGTGTACTTCCGCCATTCGAGTCTTTCCTCGTCCATCGTGGCATCAAGACGCTGGCCGTGCGCATGCAGCGCCATTGTGAAAATGCCGTCAAGGTCGTGCAGTATCTTCAGAAGCACGTCGCCATCGAATGGGTCCGTTATCCCTGGCTGGAATCGCACCCGCAGTTCGAGGTGTCACGTCGCCAGAGTTCCGGCGGAGGGGCGGTCATCAGCTTCGAGCTCAAGGGAGGTCTGGAAGCCGGTCGGCGAATGATGAATGCCGTCAAGCTTTGCACGCTGGCCGTCAGTCTTGGCGGTGTCGAGACGCTGATCGAGCATCCCGCGAGCATGACGCACGCGTCCATGGGGCGCGAAGCCCGCCGTCGGGGACATATTTCCGACGGTCTGGTTCGCATATCCGTCGGGATTGAGAACGCCGATGAGATCATCGCCGACCTCGAACAGGCCCTGCACGCCGCAATGGCCGACGCGCCCGTCAGCGCCCCGGCGGAAGCGCGAACGAAATCGCCTCGTCCGAAGTCGACGATGGCGCTTTAGTACGATTTTCTCGTGCCCGGCGAGCCGCGCTGTTCTATCCGCGCGGTCTTGCGGCCTTGGAACAGGATTTTCCGCCGCCTCGGTATCGGCTTCCTGTCCGCTCAGGACCCGTCGCGAACGCGGCCTTTCCTAAAGGCGAGCTGCCAGGCCCGTTCCAGTGGGTGGCTCCTTGCTCTCCCGAGATATTCAAATCTCCGGTCACGGAAAAGTCTCCACAGGGCTTTGCCCGAGGTTCCGTCCGGCCCGCAATCCAGGATGGCCAGTCCTCCCTCCCGAAGTACGCGAGCGGTCTCGTCGGCGATGACAGCCGATTCCGACTCGGTAAAGTGCCGCCCGATCGCTCCGATGGCGTGGACCAGATCGACACTGCCCGTTTCGAGCGTGGCACCGTCCTCGTCGCGGAACGTTTCGAGCACGCTTTGCACACGGAACGCAACACCTGCTCGCCGCCCGTCTGAGTGAATGTATGTGCCGGCTCGCGCCTGCTCCACGAAAGCCGGTTGCAATTCCAAACCCAGAACGGTCGAGCCCGGCCGCGTGTACCAAGCCAGCACCGCCGTCGATTCCCCCACGCCGCAGCAAAGATCGACGACTCTTACAGGTCGGTTGGGTAGCCGGCCGCTGAGGTTTCGGGGGATGGTCCGCCAGTTCGCCCACGATTGCAGCCTGTTGATGGCGGCAAGATCTTCGGCGTCCATGGCGGCGTACTCGGCTGTCGCCTCCGTATTCTTCGACTCCCGAAAGTCGATGTGCCTGATGAGGCGCAGGAGATGCTCGGATGCCGCGCGCTTCGCCCAGATCCACGCCGCACTCCCGCGCGGCCCGCGTTCACGGGCGATTCTGCGGAGTTCCCTTTCGCTGATATGCAGCACGGACCCGGCGCTGCCGGGTTCGGACATCTGCAGCGCGGTTCTGCGGGAAAGGGCGGTGGACGGGTTGAGAGGCATGGCGTCTTCCCATTGCGAATCGCTGATTCATCCTCGTATTCAAAAGCCTAGATCGTCCCCCACAGTCTGGCAAATCGCGGCTCCTGATGCTGGCAACTGAGGTCGGAATCCGGCATGGGTGGAGAATGTCTGCTGGGATTGACGATACACCCCCCATGCGGGGGCAGGAATCGGGCCGGTCCCCCTGACAGAATTGTGATTTCTCCAGGAGAACCGCCAATGTCACATGATCATTCGCTGGCGCCGCGCGCTTTGCCCCCGGCACGTCTGGCGCTCACGCCGCTTGTCGTACTGACGCTGCTGGCCGGAGGCTGCCCGCCCGCAATGCCCGGAGGCAATCGCGCCCCTGTGGCCCGCGACGTGGACACCACCGTGCAGGAGGGCTTCGCCGCATCCATCACGCTCGACGCCGGAGATGACGACCCCGGCGACACGTTGTCGTACACGGTCACGAGCCTCCCCACGCACGGCACGCTCACCGACTCCGATGGAGCAGGTATCGAGGAGGTTCCCTACGAATTACCCGGGGGGTCCGCGGTCGTCCGTTATCAACCCGTCAGCGGATACACCGGCGACGACGCCTTCTCCTTCCAGGCGAGCGACGGCACATCCGACAGCAACGAAGCCGACGTCAACCTCACCGTGGCACCGCTCACACCGACCATGACCATCAGCGCCGACGAAATGATGGAAACGCTTACCGTCGGTGCGGCGGATGTCGTGCTCGTCGAGAACAATGCTGAGATCACGGTGACCGGAGAGGCGCGAATTGAAGGACTCGTTTTCTCGCGCCAAGGCCTGGTCACCCTGCGGGCCATGGGCGATCTCACCGTAACCGGAACCATGCGCGCTGTTGACAGCAGTATCGATGAACTCGATGACGATACGCCATTCGACCAGCAGCCCATCGGCATCGTGCTCATCGTCGGCGAAGGAGACGTGAATATCGACGAGTCGGCCGTGCTGGAAAGCAACGGAAGCATCGTCATTACCGACGACGAAGATGTCCTGACCATGACCCCGGGTGAGCTCTTCGACGAAGTCGAGGATGTTGCCGGTGACGACCTGGATACGCTGGTTCCCCTGCCGCCGGATAACTCCGCATTCCAGGCGCCCAAGGCCGTGCTCGACGGCGGAAATTCCGTCACACAGCAGGCCATGCTGCCGCCGGTGAACATCCGCGGGACTTGGCCTCCGCCCGGCGCGGCCCCGATCCCCGGCGACAAGCCCGTCATCATCGCCCGTTTCAACGGTCCGCGTGACGTGAATCTCAACGGCTGGACGGTGAACGGCCCGCCGGCTCCTGCCGGACGGGATTCGGACAACAGTGACGACGCAGGCATGTCGGCCTCCGGTCGCAACGGCCGAAACGGCATGCGCCTCAACATTCGCAACAACGGCGGCAGTATTAACATCCGCGGAATCGTGACGCTTAACCTGACCGACGGCGGCGCCGGCGGCAATGCCACGGCGGTCTGCGCATCGGCGACCGGTGGTGATGGCGGCAAGGCTGGGAATTTCCGCATGACGGCTTCCGGTGGCATCGATCTCAGCACCGGCATGCTGGTAATCAATCCCGGCAGCGGTGGGGCGGGCGGAAATGCAACCGTTAACGCCGGACCCGCCGGTGCGGTCGGATGCCCCGGCGGCATGGGCGATGGAGCGAGCGCCAACGGAGGCAACGGGTCCGACAACCGGAAACGACTCCTCGTTCGCGGCAACGTCAACACGCCGACCAACATCGCCATTGGCCCGCTCTCCGGCGGTGCCGGAGGAAACGCCGATGCAACCGCCTGCGACGGCGGCAACGGATTGCCATGCTGCGACGGCGGCGCGGGCGGCGCGGCCACGGCCCAGGGCGGCGCGGGCGGTGACGCTTCCGTTAATGTCACCGGACTGGCGATCACAACCGGTCTTGTGACCGGTGGCGCCGGCGGCAACGCCACGGCCAACGGAGGTAACGGCGGAGACGGCGGTGACTGCAAATTCGGCGACGGCGGAGAGGGCGGTATCGGAGCGCCCGTTACCGCAACAGGCGGCGAGGGCGGAAACGCCTCCAATTCCGGCACTGGCGGCGCCATGGCCGGCAACGGTGGAAATGCCACCGCCAACGGCGGCAGCGGTGGAGATGGGGGCGACAGCGGCTTGGGCAATCCTGGCGGGGGTGGTCCGGGGGGCGGTGCCTCCGCTACACCCGGCGTCGCCGGTACCGGGGCCACGGCCGGCACCGCAGGGACGCCGACTCAGAACGACGGCATGATTGGCGCGGACGGCGGGGATATTCCCGTCACCCTCTTCTGCTTCTCGTTTACCTTCCTGCCGACGACGCCCGGACCCATCCAGCCCGGACCGACCGAAGGTCCGGTCTTCGCCGATGACAACGAGACCATGCTCGGCACGCTGCCCATCGAGTTCGTTCCCATGGACGGGGCCCAGTACCAGCGCGGGCAGGACCCCGACCACATCGGTATTCAGAACGGCGTCCTGCTGGTCGAGGCTCAGGGGCTTGCGCTGAACGCGGGCGAGCCGGGGCTCATCGGCGGCCTGCGTATCGAGCCGCTTTATGCCGAAGGCGTCAGTGAGAGCAATCCTGTTCTGGTGGAGGCACTCGACGCCGACGGCCAGGTGCTCGACATCGTCGCCCTGGTGTCGATTCCCAACAACCTCGCGACGACGGGATCACCGGAAACCGTGGATGCACTGTTCGACCTGGACTTCTCGGTGAGCACGTTCCGCGTGGTCGTTCCACCGGGCGTCTTCCTGACGATCACGCGGTTCTATCTGATCGATCCGTGATCGGCGGCTGAGGTTACTTGAAAACGAAGCTGGGGCGGGTCGCATGCGTGCGATCCGCCCCGCCTTGTTCTCCGCAAGCGATTACTGATTCTGTGCAGCGGGGCCCTCAAATCGGATCCGGCTTCAGCACCGTCCGTTCGCTTCGTACATTCCCCGTGTTGACCGTCGTGCCCGGCTCGAATAGCAGCACGCAGGCTTCCTCCTCCGCCACCGGCCGGTGCTCCGTCCCACGCCGGACGACGATCATCTCTCCCTCTTCCACCCACACCTGCCGGTCGCGAAACTCCATGCGGAACCGCCCGCGTACGACCAGGAAGAGTTCGTCCTCGTTGTCGTGATGATGCCAGTCGAACGCTCCGAGCATCTTGGCCGCCCGCACCTGCTGCCCGTTGAGCTCGCAGACGACCCGCGGCCGCCAGGGCTCAGTGATGCGGTCGAAGACCTCGCTGAGATTCAACTTGTTCATGGCGACGGGATCACGATGATGAGGACGATTCTTCCAGCATCACCTGCTCGAGTGCCTTGAACTCCAGCACGGCCGCGTCCTTCCTGGCCCGCTGACAGGCGTTGCGCATGCCGGCCAGAACATCCGTGATGTATTTCTGCTCGTTGCAGCTTGGCCCGCGGTATCGGCCGCCCAGGTCACAATCCGCGGCGAAGGCCTTGTCGTGCTCGCTCCTGAGCACGTTGTCGAAAAACTCCGGATCACCCGAGTAGGAGTCCAGTTGCGAGATGACCGACTGCATCTGCGAGAGCATCTGCTTGTTCATGTCCGCCTGCTGGGAGAACTTCGCCCAGATGACGATCCCGAAAACAACGATGAAACCGAGGACGGACTTGCCACTGAGGTGGAGCATGGGCAGACTCACTTCCAAGGGGACACACCACGCAGGCGAATCAGCCCAGAATACTGACCCGCAGAATCTGAAACAACAGAATTCTGGATCCCGCGCGCCTCCGCCCCGGATTCTACTCCCCATACTTCGCCACAATCTCCTCCTTCTTCATCCCCAGAATACCGTACTTCTTTCCCACTTTGGCGAACGCCTCGATCGCCCGGTCGATGTGCCGGAACTCATGCCCGGCCGAAAGTTGCACGCGAATCCGCGCCAGACCCTTGCCCACGACGGGATAGAAGAAGCCGATGACGTAGATGCCCTCGGCGTAGAGGTCGCGGGCCACGTTCTGGGCGAGCTTGGCGTTGTACAGCATGATGGGCACGATGGGATGTTCGCCGGGCTTGATGTCGAACCCGGCCTCGGTCATGCCCTTGCGGAAGCGCTTTGTGTTCGCTTCCAGCTTGTCGCGAAGCTGCGTCGATTCGCTCAGCAGGTCGATTACCGCGATGCTTGCCCCGATCACCACCGGCGAAACCGTATTGCTGAAGAGGTACGGCCGCGACCGCTGCCTCAGCAATTCGATGATCTCCCTCCGCCCGCTGGTGAACCCGCCGCTCGCGCCGCCCAGCGCCTTGCCGAGTGTCGAGGTGATGACATCGACCCGGCCCATCGCCCCGCAGTGCTCGGCCGACCCCCGTCCGGTGCGACCCATGAAACCCGTGCAGTGGCAGTCATCCACCATGACCAGTGCGTCGTACTTCTCCGCCAGGTCGCAGATCTTGTCCACCTGCGCGACGGTCCCGTCCATGCTGAACGCTCCGTCGGTGGCGATCATGCGGTAGCGGGCGGCTTTGGTCTCGACGAGCCGCGCTTCCAGTTCGGCCATGTCGTTGTTCTTGTAGATGTGCCGCTTGGCCTTGCACAGGCGGATGCCGTCGATGATCGATGCGTGGTTGAGTTGATCGGTGATGATGGCGTCGTCGGCTCCGAGCAGCGGCTCAAAGAGCCCGCCGTTGGCGTCGAAGCAGGCCGCGAAGAGGATGGTATCTTCGGTGCCGAGGAACTTGCTGATCTTCTGTTCGAGTTGCTTGTGGATATCCTGCGTACCGCAGATGAAGCGCACGCTGGAGAGCCCGAAGCCGTGCGTGTCCAGCGCCTTTCGCGCCGCCTCGATGACCTTAGGGTGTGAGGAGAGCCCCAGGTAGTTGTTGGCGCAGAAGTTGATGACATCCTTGGGCGGAGCCGACTCCGGATAGCGCACGCGGATGTCGGCCGCCTGCGGCGTGAGAATCAGCCGCTCCTCCTTGTACAGACCGGCCTCGCGGATCGCGGCCAGCTCGCGTTGGAGATCATCTTTCATTTTCGTGAACATGGGTGCAACTCCCCGTCGGCAAGAGTAGAAGGAAACGCGGATTCACGGACGGCGCGGATTATCCGGCGCATTGCGGGTGTGATCAAACGAGCGCCGCATCCTTCGGTGTGCCCCTGCTCCTGGGCAGGGCCTTTTGCGACGCGCTAGCCCACGCCCGCGGGCTTCTTTGCGTGCGGATACCCCGCGCCCTGCAGCGCCACCGTGATCTCGTCGAGAATCACCGGGTCGTCGATCGTCGCCGGAACCTTGTACTCCGACCCCTCCGCGATGTGCTTGATCGTCCCGCGAAGGATTTTCCCCGAGCGCGTTTTGGGCAGGCGCTGCACGACCATGGCCGTCTTGAAGGATGCGACCGGTCCGATTTTCTCGCGGATCAGGGATACGAGTTCCTTTTCGATCTCCGCCGACTTGCGCCGAACACCCGCCTTGAGCACGACGAAACCGACCGGGACCTCGCCCTTGAGTTCGTCGGCCACGCCGACAACGGCACATTCCGCCACGTCAGGATGCGCCGCGAGCACTTCTTCCATTCCGCCTGTGGAGAGGCGGTGACCGGCGACGTTGATGATGTCGTCGGTGCGGCTCATGATGTACAGGTACCCCTGCTCATCGCGGAATCCCGCATCGGATGTCATGTAATACCCGGGGTAACTGCGGAGGTAGGAGGACTCGTAACCGGCGTCGTTGTTCCAGAGGGTTGCCAGGCACCCCGGCGGAAGGGGGAGTCTGACCACGATGTTCCCGATTTTTCCGTCGGAGACGGCGTTTCCCGATTCGTCTACGATTCGGACGTCGTAACCCGGAACGGCCTTGGTCGGCGAGCCCGGCTTGATCGGCAGCAGCTCCAGACCAACGCAGTTGGACGCGATCGCCCAACCGGTTTCCGTCTGCCACCAGTGGTCCACCACGGGCACACCCAGCCGCTCCTGCGCCCAGTTCAGGGTATCCGGATCGCAGCGCTCCCCGGCCAGGAACAAGTATCGCAACGAGGAGATGTCATACTTGCCAATGTACGTGCCCTGCGGGTCCTCCCGCTTGATCGCCCGGAAGGCCGTCGGTGCCGTGAACAGCACATTCACCTTGTGGTCGCGGATCACCCGCCAGAACGCGCCGGGATCGGGCGTTCCCACGGGCTTACCCTCGTAGAGAATCGTCGTGCATCCCGTCAGCAGCGGGGCATAGATGATGTACGAATGGCCTACGACCCATCCGATGTCCGACGCCGCCCAGTACACCTCGCCCGGTTTCACGCCGTAGATGTTCTCCATGCTCCAGCGCAGGGCCACGGCGTGCCCGCCGTTGTCTCGGACCACGCCCTTGGGAATCCCCGTTGTGCCGGACGTGTACAGGATGTAGAGCGGATCGGTGGCTTCAACCGGCACGCAAGGCGCCGGCGAGGCGGACGAAGTCGCCGACTTCCATTCGACATCGCGCCCGGCGAACAGTTCCGCCCGTGCTTGCGGACGTAGCAGGATGATGCAGCGCGCCGGCTTGAAGCGGGCCAGGTCGATGGCCCGATCCAGCAGCGGCTTGTATTCGATCACGCGCTTGCCTTCGATGCCGCACGACGCCGACACGATCAGCTTTGGCTTGGCATCGTCGATGCGCGTCGCCAGCTCCTTCGAAGCGAATCCGCCGAATACCACGGAGTGGATGGCGCCGATCCGTGCGCAGGCCAGCATGGCAATGACCGCCTCGGGCACCATGGGCATGTAGATGACGACGCGGTCACCCTTCTCGACCCCTTGGCCTCGCAGCGCTCCGGCGAATAGCGCCACCTCGTCGCGCAGCTCGCGATACGTCATCCGCCGCACGGAATCCGTCACGGGGCTGTCGTGGATGAGTGCGGGCTGATCCGCCCGTCCGGCCTCCACGTGCCGATCCAGCGCGTTGTAGCACGTATTCAGCATGCCGCCCGCAAACCAGCGGTAGAACGGTTTGCCGCTGCTGTCGAGGACATGCTCCCACTTCCGATCCCAGTGGATGGCCTGAGCGGCATCCGTCCAGAATGCCGCGGGCTGTTCAATCGACCGACGGTATGCCCGCTCATAGTCACCGTGGCTCATCATGGTCTCCGAGATGGTCCGTCCGGGAGAATCCCGCCTCCTGCCGGTCGTGATCCGATGCGGCGGACCGCAGGCTCCAAGCGATACGGCCGATTCCGATGTCGGGCTCTCTGGCGCGCAGGCCATCACCCCGGCGCGCGAGATTCGGCTCATGCGCCGGGCACACGGCGGCTCGACGCGCGCGCCGAACTGGCGCACCCGTCTCTTCCAGCAAATTCGGTACCAATTCAGCGAAATGGGCTCCGGATGGATCGGGAGCCGCAATGCCGGCCCGTGAACCCTGTCGTGCGTTCAGGCTCGCGGCCGGCGACCGGCGATAGGGGATATATGCCCGTAGCTACGGCAATTCCGGCTCGATGCCCAACAGCTCCACGTCTACGACCAGCGTTGTGTTCGGCGGAATCCAGTCCTTGACGCCCTCGCGTCCCGCGGCCAGCGGCGGAGGAATCTCGAAACGTCGCTTTCCGCCCACCTTCATCGTGTACATCATTTCCCGCCAGCCGGGGAAGAGTTGATCGAGCGATACGGTAACAGGGATGTCTTTCTTGACGGAAGTATCCAGAATGGTCCCGTCCTTCTCGTACATCGTGTACTTCATGACGACGCGCTCATTTCCGACAGGACTGGGGCCCGTGCCGACCTCGATATCCCAGAACTTGATCTCGAAGACCGCCCGGTGCTCTTCAACCCCTGATGGAACGGGCTTGAGCTTGGGGAAGGGTGTGACCTTGACCAGTTCAAACTCGAACATCACCGTGGCGTTTGGCGGCACCTCCTTGCGTCCCTGCGATCCGTAGGCCAGATGCGGTGGGAGAATCACCTGCCGCTTGCCGCCCTCCTTCATGGTCTCGAGTGCCATCTGCCACCCGGGTATCAGTCCCTTGAAGGCCACCGTCGACGGCTGGCCCGGGGATGAGGAATCGAAAACGCGTCCGTCCTCCAGCCAGCCCGTGTATCCGATCGTTACCGCGCATTCGTCCGTCGGCGACCGCCCGTCTCCGACCTTCAAATCGATGTACTTCAGCCCGGACGGAAGCTCTGTGAATTCCCGCCCCTGCGTATCCGTCGGCACCGGATCGTTGAGGCTCGACGCGAAAGGAAATGGTTCCTCCTCCGCATGGGCCATGGGCGATGCTGAAATCAATGATGCCGCAAACAAGAACTGGAAAAAACACACTCGTCTCACGCGCAGTCTCCCATCCTGATCCTCAATTGTGGGCCGGGAATCGGATACGGCGGTCCCATCGCTCGGGACCGTCGTTTTGGTTGTTTCCTCGGGTCGACAGCCGGGCCGATCGACCGATCAATCCTTCTCGGCCCCGCAGCATTTCTTGTATTTCTTCCCGCTGCCGCAGGGGCAGGGGGCGTTGCGATCGGGCTTCTCGTCGGCCTTGATCGGCTCCACCGGCGGCGGAAGCGGCTCCTCGTCTTCTCCCGGGAGCTGCTTGGCGTACGCCTTCTCCTTTTCCTGCTTACGGAAGTAGCGATCCTCGCCCGGACCATGTCCACCTGGCATGACTGACTCCCTCATTGTGATCGACCCGTCCGACACTCCGATGAATATCGGCTCTCCAGTGCTTGCCTATTCTACGGTGGAGGCGCTTCCAAGTCTGCACTGACGGCTCCCCTGAACCCCGCCGACGTCCTCCGTTGGGAAGAACGTCGAATCCTCCCAACTTGCCGTCTTTTCAAGCTACTGGACTTGATCGGCTGCTCCAAAGATCATGACCCGGTACGTGGCGCCGCGCGATCTTGTTACAAACTTGTAGCCCCATGGACAAGCGCTATCTAGAACGATTGGCCGGTGCGAAGAAGCTCCAGAACCTCGAGCCGTTCTGCCTTGCCTGCGGATACGACCTCCGGGGCTCCACGCCCGGACGCTGCCCGGAGTGCGGTTCCATCTTTTCCTATGAAGCGTGGTCCCGCGAGGTCGACCGCATCATGGGTCAGATGCGCGACGTGGACGATGCGCTCTCCCTTGTTCCCGTGTCGTGGCGGGCGGCGGCCGTCGCCGTCGTCGCGCGACTGATCGGGGCCTTCTGTTGGACCGACAACACGGGATCTTTTCTGATGAACATCGTGGCCTTCGTAGCGGCCCTCACGGCAATCGGCACCGGACTCGTGATATTGCGCGTGCGCCAGATCCCCGAATGGGCCCGGCGGCGCCTCAAGAACAAGGCCGATCCCGTGCCCGCCGTTCTGGGCATTGCCGGCGGCCTCCTGGTTATCGTCTCGACCATCCTCTTCGGCTGACTCTTTGTAAGGTGCGTCTCCCGTAGCACCATCTTTGCTTCCACGACACGATTTCCATACGCCGCTTCGCTTCAGCCTGCGCGAACCTTCGATTCCCAAGCGCAATCGATTACCGACCACGCGCCGCCGGCGGTCATTCAATTCAGCATTCCACATTCACCATTCCGCATTCCCTACTGCCCCCAATCGAAAGCGAAGCGGTGCTTGTAATGGCGGAAGTACAACCCGATGACTTGCAATGCGACCAGGGTCAAATAAAGGTCCACAAGTTGAATGACCGCACCGCTGAATAGCCGCTGCCCGAATCCGGGAGTGGCCCCGGTCGCCACGGCTGCGGACTCGATACCTTGGGCCAGCGCAGGCGCCGCGATGAAGGAGACGACGACGATGATGACGGTGACCAGGTAGGGGCCCGGCGATCGCAAAATCGTGATCACCATGAGGTCCACGCGCCAGAGCACGCGAATTCCCTCTACGGCGACCGCCAGCACGACAATCGGCCAGAAGAACACGCCCAACAGGATGAGGCTGGCCGTAATCGGCTCCGCCTTGAATGTGGACGGCAATTGTTCCAGCCCCGAGAAGAACAGCTTACCAGTCGCATCCTCGTCCACGGGTTCCCCGAGATACAACTTCAGCAGGACGAAGCCTATGGCCGGGAGCATGATCGCGACCCAACTCGCCAGCCACTTGAAAATCGGCGCGAAAACCTCTCCCACGAAGTCTCCCTCGAACGCCAGCGTGGGCAGGCCGTCCTCCCCCGCGGCGGCTGACTTTACGACTTCGAACTCAAATGCCGCAAAAAGCCCCATGATGAATATGAAGGCGATCAGCCCGAGTATGCCGCCGAAGCTCACAAGCGGGAGAACGACCCCAAGCATGAACCAGACTACCAGCATCGTGATCAGGTTTGTGGGTGACGTGAAAAACAGCAACGTCCAGGTCAGGTTGTTGATATATCCCTTTGCCGGCGTCGGCGGAGGCACCAGCGGCGGAGACGGTTCTTCACGGGGGAACGCAGCGGCCGACGGCTGCTCAATGCGCGGCCCGTCCAGATTCAGCGCGTCGAGACTTGGACCGTCGTACTGCGGATCGCGATAAGGTTGGTCCGGCTCGTCCGCAATCGGAATCGGGCCGGTCTCTTCTTCTTCGAGAACGAAAATCGCCCCGCACTTCTTGCACTTCGAGCGCCGACCACGGTGCTCTTCCGCAAACCGGAACTTCGCCCCGCATGAACAGCGCACCGACGGCATGTCGAGCTTCCTTCGGCGTTTGGAGGGCAGACCGATGGGTGCGACGCTACCCGCTCGGCGCCAGACACCACCGCCAGTCTAACCGAACAATGAGAATGGCGTCGATTATAAGGGCGACGCAAAGTTCGACGCGCCGCCGGGGGACTTGTTAGCCTATGAAGTCAATGTCTGCGACGGCAGGAACGATCCCCGCCTCGGCGCCGCGGCGGAGCAGTTCCCGAACCGACTTCCGGCCCGTCTCGCCGTAGCCAATGGTCCATTCATTGACGTACATGCCCACGAAGCGATCGGCCAGTTCCACTCCCATGTCCCGCGCATACTGCAAGGCGTGCCTGACCGCCTCTTCGCGATGGTCCAGGCTGTACTGGATGCTCTCTTTCAGCACCTCCGCGACCTCCTGCATCGCTTCCAGGCCGAAATCACGGCGGATGCAGTTTCCGCCCAGCGGCAGCGGCAATCCGGTGGACTGCTTCCACCACTCTCCCAGGTCCACGATCTTGACCAGCCGATGTTGCTGGTAGGTCAACTGCCCCTCGTGGATGATCAATCCGGCGTCCGCTCGCCCCGCAGCCACATGTTCGAGAATGCGATCGAACATGATGACTTCATGCTCGAAGCTCCCTCGGCCGAGCAGCAGGTTCAGCGCCAGGAAGGCGGTGGTCATTTCACCGGGTACGGCGATCCGCCGCCCGCGGAGTTCCTCCACGCTGCACGCTTCTCGCGCCACCACCATCGGACCGTATCCGTCGCCCATGCTCGATCCGCACTCCGTCAGGGCGTACCGGTCGGCCACATAGGGGTAGGCGTGAATGCTGATGGCGGTGATATCCAGCTCCCCGCGTCGGGCCCGCTCGTTGAGCGTCTGAATGTCCTGGAGGACGTGCTCAAACGACCACCCGCGGGTGTCGATGCGCTCCCTGGCGAGCCCGAAGAACATGAAGGCGTCGTCGGGATCAGGACTGTGGCCGAGAGTCAAAGTTCGCTTCTTCATGATGTAATTGGCTCTTCAATTCGCCCTGGGTTATCGGTCGTACGTGGGCGGAGCCTATTGAACGGCCCGACGCGGATCGTCGAGGACCGTCCCGGAATTGTAAAGAACACGGGCCTGAACGCCCCAAAATCGGCTCCGGCATTTCTTGTTTGAGACGGCTCACCCGATTACAATATGGCGGTCACTGGACCTTCTGGACGATGATCTACTGGTGTTGACCTCTGGAACCATTCGCTGGGCTTTCGGCTGTCTCCTGCTCCTGACGGCTACGGGCTGCTTCCCGCCGGACCAGGCGGGCATCGAGCCGGACACTTCGGCCTCGCGCTGCG
Source organism: Phycisphaerae bacterium (assembly GCA_024102815.1). Lineage (NCBI taxonomy): Bacteria > Pseudomonadati > Planctomycetota > Phycisphaerae > Phycisphaerae bacterium. The sequence continues at coordinate 98,431 of JAGFJJ010000011.1, read as the reverse complement.
TCGAGCCGGAGGATGAAGACGTCCTCGCCGACCAGGTCCTCCAATTGGTCAACCTGGAGCGGGCCGGGGCGGGAAAGAGCCCTGTCGTTTTCGATCCCGTTCTGACGGATGTCGCCGATGTTTACGCTTGTCGAATGGCCGACGAGGGCTTCTTCGGTCACTATGATCCAGTAACGGGACACGGTCCGGCCGATCGCGCGGTCGCCGGCAAGTACCGCTTCTATTCCGTGGGCGAGAACCTCGCGGCCGGGCAGCGAACGCCGGCCGAAGTCGTTCGCGTCTGGATGGAAAGCCCCGCCCATCGCGATGTCATCCTCGACAACCGGTGGCAGGATGTCGGGGTCGCCGTTCGCTACGGCGGACAGCACGGCATCTACTGGGTGCTCGAATTCGGCGAGCCGCTCGAGTAACCGTTTCACGAGAGCACATGCCTCAGCGCTCCATATCCGATACATCCGCCGGACGAGACCGTCGGCGGGGCGTCCGAGCTGTCTTGACAGGGCAGGTCGGACTTGACAAAAGACCTTTTCTAGAACGCGTTGTGAAATATGCCGCCGATCGGGGCAAGGAAATTGCCCTGTTTAACGTCGGCGAGAGAATGTACGCGGAGGCGCCCGATGTCGTGCAGCCGCGCATTCTCGATCTTTCCCGCCAGCGTTTGCAGACCCTGCGTCGCAGCGTTTTCAAAGATATCCTCGCTGCCGCCGCCGCAGGCAGGAGTCTGATCGTCAACACGCACGCCACGTTTCGCTGGAAGCACGGATTGTTCCTGGCGTACGATCACCCCCACATGCGCGATCTGGACGCCGACCTGTATGTCACGATGGTGGACAACGTCGATGCCGTCCACGAGCGGCTCACGCGCGAACATGAAATTGCCCACACGCTCAAGGACATTCTCGTCTGGCGGGAGGAGGAGATTGTCGTAACCGAGGCCCTGGCGGAGTCCATCGGGGGATTTGGGCGGTCAATTGTACTTTCTCGCCCGAATGAGGAAATCGCTGCGCAGTCGCTCTACCGGCTGATGTTCGAGCCCCAGCGCAAGCGGGTTTATCCGTCGTTCCCCATGACGCACGTGCTGGAAATGCCCGACGTGCTCGCCGAGATTGATGCGTTCCGCTCCGCGTTGGCCGAGCATTTCATCACGTTCGATCCCGCAGACGTTGATGAAAAGCGGTTGCTCTACGAAGCGGGAGAAGCGACCAAGCGTGGCGAAGAGACTTTCACCGTAAAGGCCAACGGAAGGGCGGTCGTGTTTCGCGCTTCAGAAGTCAGCCAGATCGCCCGCGACGTTGACGCCCAGATTTACGCCCGCGATTTCAAGCTTATCGATCAGTCGGACATCATCGTAAGCTATGTTCCCGAGCTTCCCGGCGGTCGCCCCGGTATTTCCTCCGGAGTGGAGCGCGAGCTTCAGCACGCTTTCGAGGGGACCAAGGAAGTCTACGTCATCTGGCGACCCAAGGCCGACCCGTCACCATTCATCACCGAAACGGCCACGTCCGTTTTCCGCACCATCGATGAGTTGTTCGACCATTGCGCCAAGCGCGGCTATCTTGACTATAGTGAATAGCGGCCGATTGGAGCGACCCGCCAGCGTTGGCTTGCGTCATGTACGCGCCCGCGTTGAACTCAGCCCGGCCTGCCAACCTGGACTCCGGCATGTGTCGGAGCAGCGGCGCGACGTATAGCCACGGCCCGCTCGAATGGCCGGAGGCAGCTTCACCGGTAGATTCGACATGCCGCAGACGTTACCCCAATTTCAGCATCATCCCCGCGACTGGCGGGCCAATTACTACGTCTACCCGGTCATCTCCCGGCGGAGCCGGGGTCTGAGTATCGGGGTAAATCTCAATCCGGACACGGCCTGCAACTTCGACTGCATTTACTGCCAGGTGGACCGCACCGTGGTTCCGCGGGTTCGCGACGTCGATCCCCAGCGCTTGCGGGTGGAGTTGAAGGAGATGCTGCGGCTGGCGACATCCGGCGAACTGTTTCAAGATCCGGCGTTTGCCGAGGTTCCCGGAGACTTGCAGCGCATCAACGATATCGCTTTCTCGGGCGACGGCGAGCCCACGACGTGCCCGCTGTTCGCGGAATGCGTGCAGATCGCGGCGGAGTGCAAGTCTGCCGCCGGTCTCGAAAACGCAAAGATCATCCTGATTACCGACGCCTGCTATCTGACGCGGCCGAGCGTTGCACGCGGGCTGCGCATTCTTGACGAAAACAACGGCGAAATCTGGGCCAAGCTGGATGCGGGAACGGAGGAATACTATCGCGTCGTCAATCGGCCGAACTACCCGCTGAAGCATGTGGTCGAACAGATTAGCGCGGCCGCCCGGGTTCGACCGGTCGTAATTCAGGCCCTGTTCCTTCGGTTGGATGGCGAGCCGCCGCCGCGCGCGGAGCTCGACGCGTTCTGCGATCGACTTCTGGAGGTCATTGCGGGAGGGGGGCGGATCAGCCTCGTGCAAATCTACACCGTGGCCCGCCGCCCGGCGGAGTCGTACGTCACGGCACTTTCGGACGAACAAGTGGACGCCATCGCGGAGACGGTGACATCTCGAACGCGTCTGCCCGTAGAGCGATATTACGGCGCGTAACGCCTGACCATCGACAGCAGAATGCTTCAAGCATGGCGAGCCGCAACTTCATTGTGGCAAAGGCCGGGATCGAGGACGCGTCGTGAACGTATCCCTTTGGACTCCGGCGTGCGCCGGAAGATGGTAAGGGGAGACTCAGGAAGCCGCTTCGCCGGTGGATTCACCTTCCGAGGATTCCTGGGCGCCGGGGGCAAACTGCCCGCGCTTCCGCTTCTTGTCGGTGTGTTCCTTGCGCTGGGCGGCGGCCTTCTCCCATTGCTCGTAGGCTTTCTTTTTGTCCCCGCGCTTGTATTCCTCGGCGGCGTTAAGCTTGATTCGGCGAATGGCTTTGGTCGGTCTGGGCATTCGAGCTTTCGAACCTCACATTCAGGCAAATCACCGCGACGCCAGCCGCCGCGGGAGCGAAGCAATATAGTCAAAGCAGTTCTTTTCGTCCAATTCCGGAACCCGGCTCCATGGCTGCCGGGGGATCCGTCACAAAATGGGCAACCGAATTCCCGTCGAGGGGCCGTCGTCGTCACGTCCGGCCTCGGCGCAGACGGCGCCGACAGCCTCGGCCAGATCATCGAGATCGTCGTCCTGGATCGTCCGCAGGTCGAAAAAGAGGGCGTCGTCCCGAACTCGACACACCACGGGGGTCTCGTTTTCGCGGAGCAGCCGGGCGAGCTGCTCGGCCCCGCACGCCACTGGTCGCCACTGAACCACTACGGTGGGCAGTTCCTGGCCCGGCATGGAGCCTCCGCCGACAAGGCTGACGTCCGAGCCGACGTAGAACCTCTCACCCGGCGCTGCTTCCCGGAGCCGGTCGCTCAGGCGGCTTGCCCTCTCGGCCAACTCCTCGGTGGTGGCCGAGATCATGGCGAGGGTGGGGACCGATGCCAGGGCTTCGTCCCGATCGAGGTATTGACGGAGCGTCGCCTCGAGTGCCAGCAGCGTCATCTTGTCCACGCGGAGGGCCCGAGCGAGTGCCCCGGACTGGAGTTCATCGATGAGCGCCCGCCGGCCGACGATGATTCCGCACTGCGGTCCGCCGAGCAGCTTGTCGCCGGAAAAGCACACCAGATCCGCCCCGGCGGCGATGGACGCCGCGACGTGTGGCTCCTGGGGGAGGCCGTAGGCCGAGAGATCGAACAAGGCTCCGCTGCCGAGATCATCGACGGCAAGCAACTGGTGACGCTTCGTGAGTGCCGCAAGTGACGCGATATCGACGTCCTCGGTGAATCCCACAATGCGGTAATTGCTGGTGTGAACGCGAAGCAGCAGGGCGGTGTTCTCGCTGATGGCCCGCTCGTAGTCGGAGATGCGCGTGCGGTTGGTGGTGCCCACTTCGCGGAGCATGGCGCCGCCGGCGCTCATGACGTCCGGGAGCCGATAGCTGCCGCCGATTTCGACCAGTTGCCCGCGAGACACGATCACTTCCCGCCCGCGGGCGAAAGTGTGCAGTATGTGCAGCGTTGCGGCCGCGTTGTTGTTCACCACCATGCCGGATTCGGCGCCGGTGAGTTCCCGCAGCAATTCGGTGACATGCGCGGAGCGGTGCCCTCGGCGGCCGGTTTCGAGGTCGATTTCGAGGGAGCAATAGCCGCCGCAGCCCTCAGCCACCGCTTCAATCGCGGCGGCGGAGAGTGGTGCCCGGCCCAGTCCGGTGTGCAGGACGATGCCGGTCGCGTTGATGACCCGCCTCAGGCTGGGCATTGAACGGCGGAGAAGCTCTTCCTCGGCGACCGCCAGGACCACGGAATCATCGACCGGCTCGAAAATACGCCCGGCGAGAATCTCGCGGCGGAAGTTCTCCAGGGCGGACTGGAGGGACAAGACCACCAGGGATCGCGGAAGTCCCTGCAACCAGTCGGCGACTTCTTCGTGTTCAAGCAGCGAGGAGACCGATGGAAGGCTTCGCAGCAATTCGCGGGCAGGTTGACTCATGGTCCATTCTCCGGATCGGCGATCCTATTCTCCGACGCCGGCCGTGTCACCGGTCACTTCCCGTCGATCGCCCACCCGCCTCGTAAATCCGATGCGGTCGAGGTATTCCACGAAAGGGACCACGTACTTGCGACTGGATCCCAGGGCCTCGCGGATTTCGGCAACGGTTGCCGGACCGTCCCTTTGGATCAACCCGGCTACCTCTTCTCGAAGATGCCCTTCCTGATCCCGGTGCAGGTACATTTTCGGCTCGATGACCACGAGTTCGCCCATGGCGACGGCGAGTTCCGCGAGCCGCTCCGCCTTCTTGCGATCGGCCGCCGATTTTCCGGAAAACGCGTCGAGCGTGGGCGGGGTGAATCCTCCCTCACGGATCTGTTTCACCATCTCGCGGAGTGCCTTTTCTTCGGCGGCCGACAGTGAGGGTGCGAAAGCGGGGAGGCAAACGAATTCGCCGAACGGTCGCACAACGCGGCGCTGGAGTATGGCCTCGAAAAGCGGCTTGGCAAGTTGCGGCGAGGTCATGCGTTCCAGCCATCCGACGACCGCGGCGGATTTGCGGCCGGGGAGTTCCGGGTGCTGGCGATGATAGCGCTCCAGCCAATTGGTGAGTCGGGCGATGAGGTCGTCGAGGGCAGCCGGGACGTAGCGTGATTCCGTTCCCGCCAGGCGGAGCAGTCTCGAACCCTGTTCCAATTGCTCGAACAGCGGTTGCACTTCGTTTGGCTCCAGCCCGGCCCTGACAGAGAGAATGGGTTCGCTGGGAAACGCAAAGCCCGCATCGCGGAGGACGATTTCGAGGCGGCTGGCGGGATCGCCTTCCGCGAGGCGCCGAAGGTTCTCGTTTTCTTCCTCTGTACCACGGCGCCTGCGACGGGCGGCCGGTCGCAATACGCGACCACCGCCGAGGGTGGCGGAGGCGTTTTCATCGCGAAGAATAAACCGTTGCCCGAAGGAACAGATCAGCGGCTGTCCGCAGCGCAATTGGGCGAAAGCCGTCTCACCGGGGTCAATCTCCTGGCGGTCGTAGAGAATGACGCGAGCGTTTGCCTCCGTGGTGCCCAGGCCCAGGCGCACAACGCGCGCGGACTTCAGCGGTCGGGGAGCACTTCGCGCGCACCGGATCTCGACGTCCAGAAGATGCGATGGCTGAAAGTACCCCGGAGTAACGAGCTCCACGCCGCGTTCGAGGACTTCGCGTTCGACGCCGATGACGTTGACGGCCGCGCGTTGTCCGCGTTCCACGGATTCCGATGTCTGCCCGTGGCTTTGGAGGCCGCGGATTTTGACCTCGTGTCCGCCCGGCCAGACGACAAGCGTCTGGCCGACGTCGGTGCGGCCGTGCTGCACGGAGCCCGTCACCACCGTACCCCGTCCCTGAACCGTGAAGACGCGGTCGACGGCCATGCGGAACGGTGGAAAGTTCGACGCAACGGGGAGATCGAATGCAATGCCGCGAAGGGTGTCCCGGAGTCTGTCCAGGCCTTCGCCGGTGAGGGAGGATACAGGGATCACCGGGGCGCCTTCCAACCCGGTTCCGGAGAGCAGTTCCTGAATTTCCTCTTCGACCAGCTCGATCAGCGAAGGCTCCACGGCGTCGATCTTGGTGAGGGCTACGACGCCTTTGCGTACACCGAGCAGATCGAGGATCTCCAGGTGCTCGATCGTCTGGGGCATGACGGAGTCGTCGGCGGCGATGACCAGTAGCGCCAAGTCGATGCCTGTCGCTCCGGAGACCATCGTTCGTACGAACCGCTCGTGGCCCGGCACATCCACGACGCCGAAGCGTGCGTCGCCGAGGTCGAGGGCGGCGAAGCCGAGCTCGATGGTCATGCCGCGGCGCTGCTCCTCCGGCAGGCGGTCCGGGTCGGTGCCGGTCAGGGCGCGAATCAGGGTGGACTTGCCGTGATCGATGTGACCGGCGGTGCCCAGAATGAGATGGCGTACTTCGTGGGAATCTCGAGGAGACGGCGGAGCGGCATCGGATCGGGCGGCCATGTGGGCGATTATGCGGGCGCAGGGGAAGGGATGCCAATGTCTCGAGAGGTTCGCTACCGGGCGCCGGCGAATGACGCGTGTTTTGTACCCGCGCGCATCGTCGTTTTCTGGAGCTGATCCTCAGACGTCGGCTTCGGCCCTGCGGCTGTCGCTGCCCGGTCGCTGGCGCTTTCTCGAGGAAGCGGCTCGGGGTCGGCTCAGGAACATGGCTCGGACCCGCGAGAGTCTCGATGGAGCGTGGCCGTTGCCGTTGCCGCCCGTGTGACCATTTCCGTTCTCTCCGGGAGCGAACACCACGCTTGATCGGAAGCGCCGCCGTCCCGAAAGGCGCCGGGACGCGAGCTGGTCGACGGCGATGATCTGGGCTCCCTTGGCGGACATCTGGCGGACGGCGAGGTCGGCCGCGCCGGGATCGCAATAGCCGCAGGCATCGGCCACAATGGACACGCTCTTGCCGCGGGCAAGGAGTCCCAGCGTGACGGCCTTCACGGCACCCTCGATCGTGTTTCCCAGAACGATAAATTCGCCTGCGTCGGCCTGGGTAAGGAGTCGGTCGGCCTTGGGATGAGTCAGAAGGTCATCGGAGTGGGTGCGGAACACGACCTGCTGATGTGTCCGCACGAGTTCCATGGGAAGGCTCAGCGTGTTGTCGTATTCCATGATGAGCCGCGACGGGAGCAGCGTAAAGGGCACTTTGCGCTGGCCGGTGGAGCCCTCCACACAGTAGGTCCAGCGTCCGCCCGGAAGGGCTTCCTTGGGCCTCAGGCTGTGCAGCGAGGAAACGACGGGAACGCCATTGCGGCGTATCCATGCGACCGAACGCCGCAGGGCGGGAATCAGCGCCTCGTGATTGAGCACGGTGTGTAAACCGCCGGGCTCAAGAAAATCGCGCTGCGTGTTAAGATCCAGAATAATGCAATCCAGCTTCCGACCGTTCCGGCGCGCGTTCATGCCTTCCCCCCGGTAGGCGTACTCCGCTCATTCGACGTTCGATCGATCTGCCGTGGACCGGAAATGCGCTGCGATGTGTCGGAAGAATTGCCTCTTTCCCCTCCGACAAGTTCGCCCGGTCTATCAGATGATCATGACCCAAACGCCATACGGCGCCAAGTCAGGACCCTCGGTTCTCCAGTCTAGCAGCCATTAGCAGCACTGGCGATAGGCTTTACTGGATTTTTCACAGGCCGGGGCGCGGAGTTCGCGGCAACAGACAAGGTCCCATATTTGGCCCCGCCTCATGCAAACGCTCAGCGTGGACGCGGAAGATTGGAGGCGTCGGCATGATGTGGCGGATGGGTAGTCTGCGCCGAGTTGGAAGGCACGCGAAGCATCTGGAGAAACGAGGGGGGCTTCGTCGATAGTAGAGCGGGTTATCGGACATACGGACACGGATAGGGCGTTGACGCAGCGTGCCATCCGGTACTTCCCTCGTCCATGCGCACGTGCCGGACACTTCTGGTCTGAGGCCGATGTGCGGTCGATGAACCTCGGGGTGCCACGTCCGGGCGGCAAAGCGGTTGCCGCCGTCACCAATCCGGCGTGGCCGACTCGGGGTGTCAAGTGGATGGCAGCAATCATGGCGCAGGCAAGTGACCAATCAACAGGCTCAAAGATCCGCGGCCTCGCCACGGCCGGCATCGTGAGCGTTCTCGTGTTCGGCGGCGGGTGCGCGTGTTTCCGGCAGCCGCAGGGAACGGCGAGCCGCCCGGCGACAAAGGCGATCCTCGCGGCGGCGAGCGCCAACCAGATCAACATGTTCGGCGAGTTGCCCTGGACGTCACCGCAAGCGCCCGGTCTTCGCGAGTCGATCTCTCTGAAGCAGCACACGTTCAGCGAAGTGGGCTCCGACTTTGATCCGGATGTCGATCCGGCGGGAACGCGCCTCGTATTCGCCTCCACGCGACACAACCGCAACTCCGACATTTACATCAAGGCCGTGGATGGGGTGGCGCTGACGCAGCTCACCAGCGATCCGGCGTCCGACGTTCAGCCGGTGTTCAGCCCGGACGGTCGCCGACTGGCATTTGCCAGCAATCGTTCCGGGAACTGGGACATCTGGGTCATGGATCTGGACGGTGGTGCGCCGATGCAGGTGACGAATTCTCCTGCGGACGAGCTTCACCCGAGCTGGTCGCCGGACGGGCAGCGTCTCGCCTATTGCGCCCTCCCCGAGACCGGCGGTACGTGGGAGCTTTGGATTTCTGATGTTCACAACGCCGCGACACGCCGCTTCGTCGGATTCGGATTGTTCCCCAAGTGGTCGCCTTCCGGGGACAAACTGCTGTTCCAGCGCGCCCGTGAACGCGGAGGGCGACTGTTCAGCGTTTGGACGATCGACCTGGTCAACGGCGAACCGCGCTACCCGACCGAGCTGGCATTCAGCGCCACGCACGCCTTGACATTGCCGACGTGGAGTCGAGACGGCCAGCAGATCGCGTTTGTCAGCGTGCCCGATCCAAACCTGGCGGGCAACGCTGCCGCCGACGATGACCGCGCCGCGACCACCGTGGTCGATGCGAACATGACCTCGGATATCTGGGTGACACGGGCGGACGGGCGCGATCAGAAATGTCTCACGGACGGTTTCGGCGGCAACTACGCTCCGGTCTTCGCACCCGACGGACGGCTGTTCTTCGTTTCTTCGCGAACAGGGCGTGATTCGATCTGGTCGCTTCTACCATTGAGCGTGTCGGCGCCGGGGATGGAGCCCGCGCGTACGACGCTGCGGCCGGCGATTCGGTACGAGGATGCGGTCCGAGGCGACGATCCCGACACCCGGCACGCTCGCACGGATGCCGGACGCAGAGGATTACCGGACGAAAATCTCGATCGGCGGACGCAAGCGGTCGCAGAAAATGGACGATGAACTCGAAGTGCGGCGCAGCGGACCCGTCTGAAAGAGCGGGTTCGCAACGGCACCGTAATAGGGGCGTCATGGAAGACGCGCGCTGCGGAAAGATCTGGAGATCGACGGGAAAGCGGGGCGGAGCCGTCTGCCTGCTTATTGCGGTGTGCCTGACAGGGTGCCGCGCGCCGCGACCCGTCGCGGAGGTCCGTGTCGCCAATCCCTGGCTGGGTCCGCTGACGATTGCCGTCGGTCCGGCGATCAATCTGAGCGGGTCGTCGGATTTCGATCCGGCGAAATTTGCGGATGTGATGGCGAGTGAACTCGCCTTTGCCGAAGGGGTTTCCGTAATACCGGTGAGTCGGGTGCTCGCCGCCCTGGCCCAGAACGGGCAAAACGGAATCACCTCGCCGGAGCAGGCGCTGGAACTGTGCGGCGTTCTTGGGGCGGACGCCATTCTCGTATTCGCGGTGACGGAATATGAACCTTACGACCCGCCACGCATCGGAATCTCCGCTCAACTGTTCGGCCGCAGGCCTGCCGAAGGTTTCCGGACGGTGGATCCGGCGACCCTGGCCCGCGAGGCCCGCGGTCAGGCGGAAGTCGGACGAGCGCAGCGAAGAGTCCTCGCGCAAATGCAGCGGGTCTTCGACGCGGGACATGGAGCAGTGTCCGAGGATATCCGGCGTTTCGCCGCGCAGCGGGGTGCTGACGGGAGTCCCTACGGCTGGCGGAAATACGTGGTGAGCCAGCAGGGGTTCATGCGTTACTGCTGTCATCGGACGATTGGGGAGTTGCTGGATCACCCTCTTTCGGGGGGACCGGCGGGAGAGAAACCTTGAAGGCTGACGCCTCGACCAACGTCGTCCGGCAGCTTGCTCTCGTAAAGGGAGAAGAGAGGTTTATCTTCCGATATCAACCGGGGCAGGAAGCGGAGGTCATCGACGCATTCGCGTCGCTGGCCTCGGATCGACGGAGTCGATTCGACTGGTTTGATGCCGCCGTGCTCAGCTATCAGATGGGTCGGCGCCTGGAGACGGAGCTCGATCAGATCGCGAAGTAGAAGGTAGTGCTGGGGTGCTGGAGCACCCTCCGGCCCGGTCAGAGACACGACCGGGGTTGACGGGTTCCATTCGCCGACCGTGCGGTTCGATCATGACAGAGAATTCCCTGGTAGACGAATTCCTGAATTACCTGAAGTTCGAGCGCCACTTCTCGCCGCATACGGCGAAGTGCTACGCGGCCGACCTCGCCCAGTTCTCCCTGTTCCTGTTGAACGGGCCGCAGGGTGCGACGCGGGCGGTCGTGGGAACGCTCGGCGGCATGCCGCCGATACGTTCCACGGTGGCCGGTGCTTCGGGTCCGGGTGGAACGCAGACGGCCGTACTGGCCGAACCCGGCGTGTTGCAGAAGCTCCGCGAAGTCGAGCCTGAGCACGTCAAAGCCTTCCTCGCGTTCCTCAGTACACAGGACTATTCCAAGTCGACGATCGCCCGAAAGCTGGCGACGTTGCGAAGCTTCTACAAGTTCTGCCTGCGACGCGGATACGTGAAGAGTCATCCGCTGGCGGCGATTCGCACGCCCAAGCAGGACAAGCGACTTCCGAAGTTTCTGGAGATCGAGGACATCACGCGGCTGCTGGCGACGCCCGATGACGGCACGCTGCTGGGAGCGCGGGATCGGGCGATGCTCGAGGTGCTGTTCTCCACGGGCGTGCGCGTCAGCGAGCTTGTCGACCTGAACTTCGCCGACGTGGACTTCTCCGGGCATACGATTCGCGTGCGCGGCAAGGGCAAGAAGCAGCGCACGACGCCCATCGGTCCGACGGCGATCGCGGCGATTCAGAAATATCTCGAGCTGCGCCGGGCCGACGCCCGCTCCGCGCGGTTTGACCAGGAAGCACTGTTCGTCAACAAACACGGACAGCGGCTGAGCACACGCAGCGTCCGCCGCAAGCTGGACAAGTACCTGGTGTCGTGCGGTCTCGATCCGGCGATCAGTCCGCATACGCTGCGACACAGCTTCGCGACACACATGCTCAACAACGGCGCGGACCTGCGCAGCGTGCAGGAACTCCTCGGTCACCAGTCGATTTCGACGACGCAGATCTACACGCACCTCACGGCGCAGCGTCTGAAGAAGGCCTACGACGACGCACATCCGCGGTCGTAGTCGAACGGAACCGGTTTCCCTCCGCAGAGCGCGGCCGGTCGGCGCAAAGTCGCCTACCGGCCGCGGTTATTTCTATTTCCCGATGCAGAATCGTGAGAATACCTGGCCGAGGAGTTCCTCGGTGGTGACCTCGCCGGTAACGGTGCCAAGTTGATGTAGCGCTTCGCGGAGCTCGAAGGCGAGGAGCTCGGCGCAGTCCACTGTTTCCTGGGCGACGTTCGCGAGTTCGACAGCGCGGGTCACGGCCGACCGCGCTTCGTCAATGGCGACCGACTGTCGCTGTGAAAGCAGGATGGTCTCGCTCACCACCGTCGCCGTCTGATCCGCGATTCGCAGGCCAAGCTGCTCGCGCAGCGCATCAATCCCTTCACCGGAAATCGCGCTGACCAGGAGCGGCTGCCCGAATCCCATCGCCGCGAATTTGCGCTCGACTTCGTGCCGAGACATCGGCGCCACCAGGTCCAACTTGCTGCCGACAAGAAGAACACGCGAACGATCGTCCCGTTGCACAGCCGCTGTGACCTCGCCGGGGACGGCGGCCGTCAGGTCCGCCAACAGAAGGATAAGGTCAACGCGCTCTGCGGCGCCGAGAGCTCTTTCCCGGGCTGCGGAAAGGATCTCGTCGACGCTCGCATCCACACCGGCGCTGTCGAGGAGGATCGCCTCGCCGCATGGAAGCGTCACCGGCGCGGAGAGCAGATCGCGCGTGGTGCCGGCCACCGCGGCGCAGATTGAACGACTTGTGCCCGTCAGGCGATTCATCAGCGTGCTCTTGCCGGCGTTGGGAGCACCCAGCAGCAGTATGGTCGGCAGATTCTCGAGCCGTTCCCGAGACACGGAACCGGTAAGCAGGTTGTCGAGAGCACTGGTGAGCTTCGTCAACCGGCGGTCGATTCCGTCCGGCGTGATGAACTCGATGGGCTCCTCTGCGAAATCGATCTCGGCCTCGACCAGGGCGAGAAGCTCGGCCAGCTCGTCGCGGGCGGCGGTGACAGACTGTGCCAGTGCCCCGTCGCGCAATCGCCGCGAGCCGCGCAACTGAGCGTCGGATTGGGCGTTGATGATGCCGGCGACGGCCTCGGCTTCGTCAAGGGAAAGCGAGCCGCTTAAGAAGGCGCGGGCGGTGAATTCTCCGGCTTCTGCCGGGCGGGCGCCGAGCGACAGGCATTCCTTCCGGATCATTTCCAGCAAGGGCGGGGAGCCTGGCGTGAGGATTTCAACCACGTCCTGCCGGGTGTAGCTTCGCGGGGCACGGAAAAGGTGCACCACCCCCGGAACAGATTCCCCGTCGCTCAGCAACAAATCGCCGCTGTATCGTCGAGCGCCGAAGCGCTGCGTGAGTGGCGCACTGTCGTTGTCGCGAAAAAGGACCGCGGCGATGGTCAGCGATTGCGGACCGGAAATGCGGATGATTCCGACCGTGGCGCGTCCCGGCGCGGAGGATACGGCGACAATCGTCTCGTCAATTCGATCGATCAACGTGTTCTCGTCTTTCTCCGGACGGCGGCGCGACCGGGCTGGCCGATGGATGGTTTCCGTCTTACGATGTTGCCCGGTTGCGGCGCGACGGGTGGGTGAGCGCCGCGACGACCGATGCCTCAATCTGTATATCGCGCGGAGTACGCATGATTCGCTACGAGTGTGATCGCTGCGGCATGTCCCTGGGGCCCAACGACGCCCACCGATTCATCGTCAAGCTCGAGATCTACGCCGCGGCCGGGCACATCGAGCTTACCGACCGCTCCACAGAGGAAGGCAGCACGCTGGAGGGCGTGCTCGAGACGCTGGCGTCGTCCGATCCCAACGATGTCGAAGACCAGACCTACCGGGCGTTTCGGTTCGACGTGTGCGACCGGTGCCGGCGCGAGGTTCTGCAGCACCCGCTCGGTTAATCGATCCGGGTCATATGTTACAGCAGCCTTGCTCCTGTTTCCTCATCCCCGAACAAGTGCAGCCGGCCGGGTGAGACTCCCAGGTCTACCCGCTCACCCGGGCGAGGCGCCTCCGCCGGTCCACGCACGACCAGCGACTGCCCAGAAGTCGATCTCACATGGAGGATGGACGCACTGCCCAGGGGTTCCACCACTTCGATGGTGCACCCGCTAATTCGCTGCTCGCCGTTCGTCAGGGCGCTCTCCGAACCGCAGATCAGTCGAAAGTCCTCCGGGCGAACTCCCGCGAGGACGTTCGGCGATCTACTCACGAGGCCAGCGTCCGGAATCGTGTCGATGGCGATTCGGAGCGAGTTGCTCTCGAAATGCGGTCGCCCGTCCACCGCCGTCAATCGGCCCGGCAGCAGGTTCATCGGCGGTGAACCGATAAAACGAGCCACGAAACGGTTGGCAGGGCGGTTATAGATTTCCATCGGCTCGGCGAATTGCTGCAACCGCCCGTTGCACATGACGGCCAGTCGGTCGCCCATTGTCATGGCTTCTTCCTGATCGTGGGTCACGTATATCGTCGTGGTTTGAAGGCGTCGCTGGAGAGTGCGGATTTCCCTGCGCATCTGGAGCCGTTGCGGTGCGTCCAGGCTGGCGAGGGGCTCGTCGAAGAGGAACATGCGCGCGTTTCGTACGATCGCGCGACCTACGGCGACGCGTTGCTGTTCGCCGCCGGAAAGTGTTCCCGGGCGGCGATGGAGGAGCTGTTCGATCCCCAGAAGGGCGGCCGCTTCCCGAACACGGCGGTCCGACTCCGCCCGCGGCGTGCGGCGCATTTTCAGCCCGAAGGCGAGGTTGCCGTAAACGGTCATGTGGGGGTACAGGGCATATCCCTGAAAGACCATGGCCACGTCGCGCTCGCGCGGAGGGATATTCCGGACGTCCCGGTCGTCGATGAAGATGGCCCCGGCGTCGGGGTCTTCGAGTCCGGCAATGAGTCGTAGCGTGGTCGTCTTGCCGCACCCCGATGGCCCTACAAAGACCACGAGCTCGCCTTCACGGGTTTGAAGGGACAGATCGACGACCGCGGGGACCGCTTCGCGTCGGCGGCGGAATGTCCGCGTCAGATTGTCCAGTCGCAGCGTGGCCATGCGCCTACCCGTTCGATCATGGCGATGAGACGGTCCCAGTGGAATGCTCAAGTCGCCGTGAGCGCTGACAGACTTGTAACGAAACGATGCCCGTTCTTCAACGTGGCGCAGCGGGCGGAGCGAACGGTTCGATTGCCGAATAGACTCGCGGCACGCGGCGCTTGCGTTGGAACCGGGAACGGGTAGGGTATCACCCGCGTCGCTCGCTTGGGGCGATTCGTTCAGCGATCACACCGGGAACGCTCTTCATGACGCCAGCAAAAAAGCAAGATAACGAGGTGGCCGTGATCGGCGCCGGTCCGGCCGGGGCGACCGCCGCACTCTGCCTGGCTCGGCTCAATCGTCGCGTGGTCATCGTGGATGCCGCCAAGTATCCCCGCAAGTACGCGATGGCGGGCTGGATCAATTCCCGCGTCGCCGGCCTGCTCTCCGAACTCGGCGTGAACACCAAGACCCTGCTGACGCGACCGTTCAAGCGCGTCACGTTCCATAACGAGGATTTCTCCAAGTCAGCCACACCGGCGATCCGGGACACGGCCGGCTACCTGATTGACCGCTGCGAATTCGGGAATCTGATGGCCAAAGCGGCTCAGGACGCCGGAGCAAGACTCGTCAGCGGCAAGAAGGTTGTCCAGGTTCGTCCGCAGGAAGACGCGGTGCAGATTGGTCTGGAGGATGGGGAGGACATCAGCGGTCGGCTTCTCGTGATGGCGGCCGGGAGAGGCTCGCCTCTGGCCCAGGCGGTGGGCGTCAGCCGCACGTCCTCGGAGCCGCCTGTGCTTACGGCGCAGATTGACGCTCCGATCAAGGGCGGCAAGGACGCCGACGAATCGCGGGTCGGCGTAGTTCTGGGACTGGAGCGTCGCGGCAGTTTTGTCATGTACTGGACTGCCGGCTCGACGCAAACGGTCAGCATGAACTGGTACGGCGATCCGAACCAGGCGGCCTCGCGCTTCGTGCAGGTCTGCCGTGTCCTGGCCGAACGCGAGTTGATCCCCGTGGATGTTTCCGGGCAGGCGGGCAAGTCCGTGTTCGCCCGTTCTCCCGCCGCGGCCGCCCTGGACATGGACACGCACGTCGGCAAACACACGCTCATGATTGGCGATGCCGGCGGATTCGTCTGCGCCATGAGCAACGAGGGCATCTACCCGGCCATGTGGTCCGCGACCATCGCCGCGGAAGTGGTCAATGCGGCGCTGGACAGCGTCCACTCCCAGGACGAGCTCATCCGTTTCAACACCGAGTGGCGGATGAAGATGGCCGACTACCTCCGCTCGCCCAACACGGACAGCCAGTTCCTCGTGCCGCTGATCTTCAGCAATCAGCCCATGGCCGATCGCATGGCCGCGGCGTTCTTCTCGGGGGAGAATATCTGAGAGGGTCCACCATGCCCGGACCACAGTTCCGCATCAGCGTTCTGTTCAGTCTGATGCTGGCGTGTTCTGCCGCTGCGCAGGAGGGCCAATTTTCCGAGCCCTCTTACCCACCCCTTTGCGAACACCTTGCGGCGCGTTACATCGGTCCGAGTTCAGCGTCGTGCCAGACCAAGCTTGTCGGCCAGGGCTTTCTCGTGGAGCGCTGCTGGCGCATCGGGTATTGGCGGGAGATCAAGCGTCGCCTGGAGACCGGGGAATTGGATGAAGAGCAGCACAAGCGTTTGCTCAACGACCAGGCTTCATTCTGTGATCTGTTGAAACGACTCGCGGCGGGACGCGGGAAAATCCCCGGCTCGACAGTTGAGACCGCTAAGTACTTATTTGACGCAGAGTGCGTCAGTAAGAATGCTGAAAGGTGGTCACCTCCACTCGATGTCGCTGATCGCGCCCGGTTCACAGAATTGGATTGCTTCCGGGTACTTGCGGCCTTGTTCGGTCGGGACCGAGAGGCACGCAGGATGCGGGAGTTCTATCAACGACCCGAGAATCGCCGGGATCCCCAAACGATGCAGCAACCCCGGGTTCCGAATTGGGATGAAATGGATGACTCGGTTTTCGATGTCTTGGTGGAACACTTCAAAGGCGCTCCGCCGGAGTCGCTGGATATCTACCTTTCTGCCGTCATCCAATTTCGCGATGAGCGGCTGCATACATTTTTCGCGGATATCTTGAAAGGAGAAACGACGCCGCGCCCGACGCTGACAAGCCAGTTCTTTGCAGCGTGCGGGTTGATATTATTGCGCGATTCCGAGGGCGTAGATTGGATGATCGCCCACACTTCGGATGGGACGGAGATTCTCGATTGCGTCGCCCGAAGGCCTTGGCTCTGCGAGGACGATCGCCTGGGAAGCGCCGCCTCGGCAGTCCTCCGACAACTGTCTGGTCCGTATGCCGCCAAGCCCTATAGCTGGCAATCGTGGTGGAACGAACGGGGACACGTCGTGCCCGAAGATGTCAACATGCTGTTCCGTTTGGATGATCGCGTTTTTGCTCATCGCAAACCGCGGGTACCAAGGACCGTCGTGCCGGAGTGTGCGTGTCAGCGCTGGGCACAACCTGATCCACAGTCAATGCCCTGAATGCACGTGATTTGCCTGCCGTTGGGTCGGGAGAGTTTTGCGCCTTTTCGGATCTATCTCCGGCGCATATCCTTCTCGCGTTCACGGAACGGATCTGTCTGTCGGAGATTCGGCTTGGCAACCCTGCCGCAGGAATTGCAGCGCCTCTACCATCGCGTAGCCGAGCAAATTGCACCACTGGGCAGCGTGGCCGTGGCTTTCAGCGCGGGGGTGGATTCCGCGCTGGTGCTGGCCGTCGCCCGGCGCGTGCTTGGCAAGGGCAATGTCGTGGCCGTAACCGGGCGCAGCGCGAGCGTGCCTTCGGATGATCTGGCCGAGGCGCCGCGTCTTGCGGCGCTGCTCGACGTGGAGCACGTTTTTCTGGACACCGATGAGTTCAACAAGTCCGACTACCTAAGCAATCCGACCAATCGCTGCTATTTCTGCAAGGATACGCTCTACACGCACCTACACCGTTTCGCAGCGGGGCGCGGAATCAGTGCGATCGTCAACGGCACGAACGCTGACGATCTCGGCGATCATCGCCCGGGGTTGCTGGCGGCAACGGAACACGACGTCCACGCCCCATTGGCGGAAGCCGGGCTCACCAAGGCCGATGTCCGGGCGCTTTCCGAGGCGCTCGATCTGCCCACCTTCGACAAGCCGGCCGCGCCCTGTCTTTCCAGCCGCGTGCCCTATGGGATCAATATCACGCCGGAAAAGCTGCGGATGATTGAGTCGGCCGAGCGGTTTCTGCGCGAGCTGGGTATCCGCGATTGCCGCGTGCGGCATCACGAAGGCATGGCGCGAATCGAGGTCAATCCGGCCCATTTTGAGCGGATTGCCGATCCGGCGGCGGCGCGGCGGATTGACGAGCACTTCCGCGGATTGGGCTATGCGTTCGTCACGCTGGATCTGCGCGGATTCCGCAGCGGGAGCTTGAACGAAGGGATCAGAGAATCCTCCGCCAGTTCACGTGGAGCCGGTTTCGAGAATGGTCAGAACGAGCGCGCGGCCGAGTCGCGCCAGGGGTCAATTCGCCTGCCGATCAGCGGGTAAAGGGTCTTCACTCTCCAGTTCCAGCGCGTGCCGCCAGAACCAGTGGGCGAAGTTGCGGTCGAACTCCCCCTTTCCGACCTCGATGACGGGAATCGGCGGGACGGTATGGGGATTGCGGATACCGTGCTCCAGTGCGGCTTCCGTCTCTCGGATCAGGCGGCGGCGCATGGCCTCGAAGGACTCGCGTCGACGTCGACGGCGGAGGATCATCGCGCGGCACCTTTCCCGGCTTGCAGGGATCGGCCGGTGGGCACATCGTGCGATTCAACTGTCGCGGGACTATCCATGTACCAGTGCATCACGACGGAGAAGGCACTGCCAATGGCGATGTACTGAATCGGCAGCACTCGGAGAAAGGGTGAGCTCGGGAGATTGGGGACGGGCGCGCCCCACCCCGATACGATCACGGACCAGAATGCCCCCGCAAGGCTCAGGAGCGTGATTCCCAGAATCGACCACATCGCCGACTGAACCGGGAACATCCGCTGCACGAAGTATATGCCCAGGCACGTCGAGGCGACCACCGTAAAACACGCCTGTCCGTGAGTGATGGATCGCGTCGTGTGCCCGCTGGAGAGGAGCAGGAATAGCACCCAACCCGCAGCCGCGAGCAGGAGGGCGTGCTTGGCTCCGACCTGTACCGGCGTGTGCGAGCGGTTGCCGGTAAGCCATGCGCCGATACCGGGAAGATCGCCCCCGGATTGCGGGCCCGTGGGCTCGGCGTGCGGCGCCCGGTGAAGCCACCGGAAAATGACGGTGGAGACGATGATGGCGATGAGCATGGTGACAAGCCAGGCGAGGAGCTCGCCGGCGAACGCCATCGACAATGCACGCTCTCCGGCGGGGGTGTCGGCCGAGCGCCCGACGAAGAATTCCGCGGCTGTTCCGCCCTTCACGGATACGAGTGAAAGCCCGAGCGCCGCGACAAACACGCCCGCGTCCGTCAGCGCGCGCCCGGCGAGCGCCGCGCCCAGTGCCGATGCGACGGCCACCAGCGCCGTCGCCTGAATCCACATCGCCGGCCAATTCGAGCGGTTGATCAGGCTTACCGCGGCGAGGGGGTCGTCGGGGACCATGGCCATCCAGCCGACCGTAAGGAACATGGCTCCGCCGATCGTCCATGCGAATAGTGTGGCGGCTTTGTCCACGATGCTGAGATGGCCATGACTGGTAACGGGCATTTCCGTATTCACACGAGCACCGGGGTAAGAATTTCGAACCGACGCAGCAATTCTTGGATAACGGCCTGTTCCCGGTCGTCGGTGGTAACAAGCGGCAGGCGCACTTCGTTCCTGATCCAGCCGACCTCAGCCATGGCGGCCTTGATCGGCACGGGGTTGGGTCCCAGCCGAGCCAGCCCTTCGGCGAGCCGGGCAATCCGTCGATGCAAGGCGCGTGCCTCGTCCAACCGGGATTCCAGTGCGGCGTCAACAAGCGCTTTCATTCTCAGTGGAATCAGGTTGCTGACAACACTGATGACGCCTACGGCTCCAAGCGCCATCAGCGGAAATGTAATTGCGTCGTCGCCGCTGAGGATCGCGATATCGCAGCGGTCGCGAATCTCGGTGACGCCGTCGACGCTGCCGGTGGCATGCTTGAGCGCGGCGATATGGGGATAGGCCCGGTGCAGGCGTATAACCACGTCCATGGGCATGTTCGTGCCCGTTCGAGCGGGGACGTTGTAAAGTACGAGCGGGATGTCGACGGCTTCGGCGATGGCGGCGTAGTGGCGATACAGGCCTTCGGGGCTCGGTCGATTGTAGTACGGCGTGACCAGCAAGGCGGCGTCGATACCCAGATCGATCGCCTCACGCGTCCGGCGGATCGACTCCCGCGTGCAATTCGTGCCGGTCCCGGCCATGACCGGGCGGCGTCCGCCGGAGGCTTCGACCGCAAGGGATACTAATTCACGGTGTTCGTCGGGCGAAAGTGTGGGCGATTCCCCGGTCGTCCCGCAGACCACGAGCCAGTCGGTTCCAGCTTCGATCTGCCGCTCGATGAGTTCTGCAAAAGCGGGCCTGTCGATGTCGCCGTTTCGAAACGGCGTGACCATGGCGGTCATCGAGCCGCGTAATTCGGATCCTTGGTCGAGTGATGTCATGATTGCGTCACCTCCATGTGTCGTTGACCGTCATCGCGGGGCCGGGGCGTGGCGGATCAACAGCTCCTTCATCTCCCGTACCGCCTCGCGCATGCCGACGAATACCGCCCGCGAAACGATGGAATGCCCGATGTTGAATTCCCCGAACCCCGGAATCCCGGCGACGGCGGCGATGTTGCGGTAGGTCAGCCCGTGTCCGCCGTGAACCTCCAGGCCTCGCCGTTGACCCACCGATATGCCGTGGCGAAGCTGCGCAAGCGCCTGTTCACGTTGGTGGGTGGTCTTGGCGTGGGCCCACGCTCCCGTCCAGAGTTCGACCGCGTCGAAGCCGATCTCGGCCGAGGCTTCGATCTGATCTTCGATCGGTTCGATGAACGCGCTGACTACGATCCCCTCGCCGCGCAGGCGCTCGACCGCCGGTCGCACCCGGGCCCGGTGGCGGATCACGTCCAGCCCACCCTCGGTGGTGAGCTCCTCGCGGCGCTCGGGCACGAGCGTGCACTGGTCGGGCTTCAATTCGGCGGCGATGTCCACGACCTCGTCAGCGACGGCCATTTCCATGTTGAGCTTGACCGCGACGGTTTGTTTCAGGATGCGGGCGTCGCGATCCTGGATGTGGCGGCGGTCCTCGCGGAGGTGGAAGGTGATGCCGTCGGCCCCGCCGAGTTCCGCCTCGACAGCGGCCCAGACGGGGTCGGGTTCGTCCGTCCGCCGGGCCTGACGGACGGTGGCCACGTGGTCGATGTTCACGCCGAGTAGGGGCATAAGGGAATCCTTGAGCTTACCAATCGAGGGTGCATTATAAACTCGAAGGGCTTGTGGTAAAATCGGCCGAGGGCGACCTGTGAAGATTGCTCTTCCAGCACTTCTGCGTTGAGGACGCCATCATGTCCGCCGTCGATGAGTCCGCGACCGATTCGAGCATCACCCGTGAGGCCGAGCCGTCCGGCACGCAAGATGTGCCGCGCGCCGGGGCCGCGGAAGAGGAGTCGCCGTACACGCCGATGTTTGACGTGCGCTGGCGGCGGGGGGTGGAGAACCGTGCTACGAATTCGCGGCTCGCTCGATTGTTCCCCTGGTTGGAACTGGTCCTATTGGTTTGCTTCTTGGCTGTTTCCTGGGCCTCCTTCGGATCCAAGCTGTTTTCCCGTCCCGAACTGCTCGTCTTCGTTCTCATCTTCATCGCATACGTTGTCTTCGTTGCGCCGCGCCAGGCCCGCTGGGGAGCGAACGTCAAGAAGCTCGTGCCCATGCAGAAAGGGCTCGTCTGCCCCGTTTGCGTTGTTCCGCTGGAAACGACCGGTGTAGGTGCGCGGTGTCCGAAATGTGAGGTCGAGTACGCACCTCGACAGGCGGAGATGTTCTGGGAAGCCTACGGGCTGGATTCCACGCGGGCGACCGCGCTGTTCTATGACCTTCCCATCGGCCGCCGGAGTCCGATCTGGGCCCGGCTGATAATTGGGATTCCTGCGGCAATCGGGGGCAAATCGAATCGGCACGTCACTGGCCTTGTGATCCTCTTGAGCGGGTCGTTCGCCGTCGCGATGACCCTTCCCCTGTTGTTCACAAGTATACCCTTCTTTTTTCCATTCATAGCAGTTCTCACAGTGCTTTCTGCCGTTCTATTCATGGTCGGCCGCGGGTTTCGGGTTGGCGACGAACTGCATTGTCTGAAATGTGATTACCAGATGGCCCCGCAAGGGCGGCCTTCACCCCGCTGCCCGGAATGTGGAGCCGACTGGACGAAGCGAATTCACGTGGCGCGTGGGCGACAGGTGCGGCGTCCCATGCTCATGGTTGCGGGGATCGTCATCTGGGTGTCTATGTTTGGCGCGATGTTCTTCGGCATGTCGGGGGCACTTTTCAGGAGTATGCCAACTTCGGCGCTCTTGTGGATTGTCACGGGCTCCCCGTACGAGCATTTCGCCCTCTGGGACGAGGTTGAGGCTCGGACGCTGACTACCGAGCAAACCACGATGCTGGCCAAGCGGCTGCTGGATACCCGCCTGAGAACGGGAGAACTGGATAGGCAGGCTGAGCGATGGCTCAGCGGCATGGTGACGGCCTCGGCGATTCCGAAGGATCTGATCGGACGCTATTACAACGAGGCGTGCGAGATGACGCTGGAGATCGTCTCGCGGGACAGGGGACGACTGGTGCTCTGGCCCCTTGTGGATTCCCGCGCCGGCAGTTTCGCTGCCACGTCAGAGCTCTACTTGGTGGTTGAGGGGTTGTATGTGAATGGCAAAGCCGTTTCGCCGCCGGAAACCGAAGCGACCCGCGTCGCCTGGTTCTGCACCAAACCGAGTATTGAGAATGGCGATGGTAAACACATCGTGTGCCCGCAGTTCACCGTGGAGAACACCGAGGAATCGCCGTTGCACATCGAACTGGCCTATTGGCTCCTGGAAGCGCCGACTTGGCTGGTGACGCCTGTCAGTTGGACGGATGACCTTACGCCGGTGGGCGGGCAGACCCTTACACACGTGCAGCGCTTCGTGGCAAGGCTGACCGAGCCACCGCAGAACGAGCAGGACTGAGCCGGGTTATTTCGCCGTCCCGCCACCCAAAGGCACTGCTCGAGAACAGCGGCCCACGGGCGGATGGCTCAGCGCATTTCCGGTGACGGCAATATCGGCGGTTTGTCGAACTCGCCCTCGATCTTGTGCAGGTCGAGTTCGTCGAAGATCACGGCCGGGCTGACGATGCTCGTGGTCACGCCGGCGACGCTGTTGTAGACCTCGCGCTGCGAACCGGCCGCGAGCAGCCGCTTCAGCGAGCGCGTCTGCACCGGCTGGAACTCCATGCCGCGCACAAGCTGCTCGCTGCCGTCGTCGACGTTAACCTTGTAGACGTACATGGGGTTGCCGAGTCGCCGGCCCCCGCCGCGCTGCGTCGTGGCGACGCGCAGGCCGAAGTCGAGGCCCTCCTCGGCAGCGGCGGTGCGGAGCTCGTCGCGGAGCGCTTCGGGCGCCAGCCCGTCGGTGTCCTCGATGAACAGGCATCCGATGCGTGCCTCGGGATCACCAAACCCGGGGGTTCGGCCGTGTCCGTTCGTCCCTTTGACCTTCCGCGTGGGCGACCGGCTGGCGAGCATGTTGCGGAACATCCCCTTCTCGACGACGCTCACGTGCTCGGCGGGGACGGCTTCATCGTCGAATTCGTAATGCCCGGCCAGGAGCGTCCCGTCGAATTCCTTCTGCGTGGGATCATCGTAAACGTTGAACGATCGCGGCAGAATCCGCAGGCCGAGCTTGCGTTCCATGGCCTGCGAGGCGCTGCTGCGACGCGTGCCCAGGGGTGAAGGACGAGCGCAGATCTCGTCCGCCAGGAGCGACTCGAACGCTTTGGCCGCAGCCATCGGCTCGAAGAGTACCGGTCCGCTGTATTGCTCGAGGACGGGGGCATCGGCCAGTGCCACAAGATTGGCACACATCTCGTCGATGTCTTTGAGCATCTCGTCGACCGAAGGAAGCTGGTCGAACCGCTCGCCGATGTAATTGAGGCTGTCGGCAAGGCCCATGCCGTCGTCGGCCTGCACCGAGGCGACGATTTCGATGATCACGCCGGTGTCGCCCGTGCGGAGCCGGGTGCCTTCGGAATTGACGACGTACTCGTTCACCGCGCCGGCAAAGAACCGGACACCCGAGTTCTGGATTTTCGGGTGTTTGAGGAACCGTCCGGAGAGTGTCCGCACATTGGCTTGCCATGTCTCGGGGTCAAACTCGATGCGGGCCGTCGGGTCCTGATGCTGCACCGGTTCGGCGGGCGTGAAATCGTCGGGTCGGTCCTCGGCCGTCTTGTCGCGGAGGAACGCGAGCTTGCGCGAGAGAATCTCCACCGCCTGCTTGTAGTCGAGGTCGGTCATCGACCACAGCGTGTGGCGGATCGCTTCGTAGTCGTCATCCAGCGGGAGATTATTCCGCTGTCCGCCGCCGCCGACGTTGGTGTTGTCGAGCGTGAAGCTGCCCACGCGGACGCGGCTCGTGGCGGAGCGGGAGCGCTCGCGGTTCTCGGACACGATGGCCCCGTATTCGGCGCGAAGCGTCAGGCCCGCGCGGTCCTCGGCCGTGTACTGGAGGAAGTACGGGCGGGGCAGATCGCCGAGGGAGAGGTGCTCCATGGAGCGGGACATTTCGTCCGCCATGGCCTTCATGAGCACCTGGCTGTCGGGAAGTGCGGGAAGCGGGTCCGTCAGGGACTCGGATCGGGCCGGGGAGGCGACGGCAAGCATCAACAAGAGTGCCGAAGCTGCAGCCTTAAACGCGATGGCAGGCTGCTTTGCGGCGCGGAACTGGGTGGCATTTTCTCGCTCAAGTCTCACGAACATGCGTCAGGCTCCGAATTCAAGAGGGGCGGTATGGCCCGCTGCGGATAAAGGACTTTCGCTAAACCGACTGGCAGGTACGCTCGCACCGAGTCGTACCGACGACCCGCGCTCATTGCGTCTGCGCCGCCGTTCGCGTCTGCGGCGATTCCTCCAGCGGAGGAGGCAGGATCGGGGGACGCGACTGGCTCCGCATCCGTTTTTCAATCTCGATCGTGGAAACGAGGATACTTGGTGATACGGCCGACACCGGGACCCATCCGGATTCCGCGCCGCACGAGCCATTGAATACGGCCGGGTCATCGCCCGTAGCGACGATTTTCTCAAAGCTGGTGAGCGGCGTGCCGACCACATCCGCGCCGCGGATCAATTCGTCGGGCCGGCCGTCGGTGTATACGCGGAAAACGACGATCGGCAGAACCTTGTACGACTGCGGCCCCCAGCGGTTGGTCGTGGTGAATCCCCCGGAGATGTCCTCGAAGAGAAGCCCGTAGGGGCGGCCCTGTTGCTTGCACTCCTCGATGAGCATGGCCCGCAACTGATCGAACGGCACTTCCTTCGACGATTCGACGATGAGGTTGGCCTGCCGCGACACGGGAGCGTAGCCCGTCTGCCGCCGGCCGTGACCGTTGGAATGCGGGAAGCCCTCCAGCGGCGTCCGCGACATGAGGAAGCCCTTGAGTACACCGTGGTCAACGAGCACGGCTCGCTGGGCCTTCACGCCTTCGTCATCGAAGAGGTAATACCCGCGCAGGTCTTCGCCGGCCAATCGTTCCACTGTGGGATCATCGAATACGCTGATGAACGTCGGCAGAATCTGCTCGTCGACTTTGCGCGTGAACGTCTGTCCCTCGGTCACGTCCTTCTGACGATGACCTTCGATGCGGTGGCCGAAGATCTCGTGGAAGAAGACGGCGCTGGCTCGATTGCGGAGGATCGCCGGACCGATGTACGGCTCCGCCAGCGGCGCCTCACGGAGGGCGAGCACCTGGCGGATTACGTCGCGAAACGCGCTTTCGATCTCGGCGTCGCCGGGCAGGCCCTCCGGCGTGGATGAGTTGAACGTGAAGGTCTGGTCGAGGTCCATGCCGTCCTCGGCCTTGGTGCTCGCGGTCAGCGTAATGCGGTAGCGAAGTTGGTTGGTTTGAAGACGACTTCCCTCGCTGCTGACGAAATAGCGGTTTCCAGCGTAGGTGCCGACGGTAATCGACGAGTCGTAAATTAGCGGGAAGTCGCGGGCGATGGCGCTGACCGTCCGAACCCGCTTGGCCCATTCATCCCGATCGAAGTTCAGGCTCACTGGCTCCTCGAAGTGGACCTGCGGTTCTTCGCGGCTGAAGTCGTTGGACTGGTCCTCCTCCTCGACCTTGACCTTGAGGTTGGTCTGGATATTGACCAGGCGCTTGACTGCCCGCTTGAACTCCTCGTCAGTGTTGTACCAGAGGGCGTGGCGGATGGACTCCGGGGCGTCATCCAGAGCGAGCTGGACGTTGCCGCCGCCTGTCCAGTGCGACGGACCGCCTTCGCGGAGCTGGCGGGTATTGTCCAGCGCGTAGTCGCCCACGCGAAGATCAATATTGAGATTGCGCGAGCGGTCCATCTGGTTTCGCGTGATCGCGCCCAAGGTCCCGGAGACGATCCCCGTCTCCTCGTCGTACACCGCATAAGCGAGGTAGTACGGTCGGGTGCCGTCCTCGCCCACGAGGTTCTTCATGGAGTACTCGAGCTCGTCGCTCAGGTACTTCATCAAAGGAAGGGTCTTGATGTTTTGGGAGGTTTGGGCCGGTGGCGTGGCCTCGGCAGGCACGGCCGCGGCGGTAAGAATCGAAACGAGCAGGAGCCCGGCAAACAGACAGCGGCTGAGGTTGGTCATTACGCAAGCACCTTATCTTTGGGTGTCATCCGGCACGATCGCTGGTCGAAACGGCCTTCGAGGGAGATTATGTCGGCCAGGGTCCCATAAATCCAATCTGCGAGCGGGACTCGGTTGTGCAATCCTGCATGTCGCAGTCGGGTCCTCCGCGACGCGGGCCCCGGGGCAGTTTGTTGTTTTCAGCATTGCCTGGGGTGGGTGTGGCCGGTTCCGCAGCGCTGGGCGGCTCGGGCGATCGGGTTGGCATGCGCTTCTCATCATGGGAGATTCGCCCCGGCAGCGGCGTCGATGCGGCAGGCTGGCGTCAATAGAGAAAGGGCACCCGAGCTCGCCGAAAACCCGGATGCCCTCGATAAGGCCGCGCACCCTTTCGGGCGGAGACTCGCGACCTCATCGGGTCTATCGGACAACGCCGGACGGGGGTTGAAAACGGGCGCGGACAGCTCCCCGGTGGTTCATCCTCGAATCTGCAAGCCCCACCTGATATTGTTCGCCCTGCTGGGAAATGGGTCGGGACCTAAAGGAGCAGCAACGATGATGGCAGAACCGCAAAAGGAACATCAGTGGCTTCGGAAGCTCGTGGGCCAGTGGTCATTCGAGGGCGAGTGCGTCATGGGGCCGGACCAGTCGCCCATGAAATCGACCGGCACGGACACGGTCCGTTCGTTGGGCGGGCTGTGGGTCCTGTGCGAGGGGCATGGCGAAATGCCCGGCTGCGGACCCTGCACGTCGATCATGACGCTGGGCTACGATCCGCAGAAGAAGTGCTACGTGGGCACGTTTATCGCTTCCATGATGACGCACCTGTGGATCTACGAGCGCGGGGAGATGGACGCGGCCGGTAAGATGCTGACCCTGCCCGTCGAAGGCCCGAGCATGGCCGATCCCGCGGTCATGGCCAAATACAAGGACGTGATTGAATTCCAGGACGACAACCACCGGACGCTTTCGTCGCATCTGCTGGGCGAGGACGGGAAGTGGGTCCAGTTCATGAAGGCGAGCTATCGGCGGGTGGGGTAGCGGTTGGGTGGCATGGCCAAGCCCGCCGAAGGCGGGCGCTGCCATGCGAACTACGTTTCGCGGTGTTATTTCGATTCACGCTGGTCTTGGGCGAGGAACCTGGTTCCACGGGCACATGCGCCCGACGTTATTTTCTCACTATTCCATGTTGACCGCGAGCATGGCGGCGCTTGGTCCGGCTTCGCCGGATCAGCTTGGCCATGCCACCCGCCGGCGGTGGTCGAGCCGTTGTCTGAGCAGAATTGTTGACACGTATGCCCGAAATCCGTCTACAATGCCCGGCATGGCGGGTGACCCGAAAACGTCGGGATTCGCGTTCTGGTGCACGCGGCTGTCCGCTATACTCACGTTGCTTGTTGTTGGGCAGTATGTGATTGACTGGCGACTGCTTGCCCCGACAGTGAGGAATTTGCTGACTCCGTTCTTATCCGATTCGTTGTTCTATGCGGAGAGCATTTCGTTCGCGGGGGCAGTGGTCGTTTCCTACTTTGCGGTTCGCTCGACAATTCGGCGCGCGACGCTCGCAGCAATAGCGTTCGTCGCGCTGGCGTCACTTTTCGCGGTCTTGCATCCCGTACCCATAGGTGGCGGCTTGGGCAAACATGGGGTAGGTCTTGAGTCAATGCCTGACGAGTTTTGGACCGCCCTTTCGGAGCGCATGCCGGGCATTGCGAAGCCGTCGCAGCGGCCGGCGTTCATATACGTAAAATATAGCCACTCGGAGCGAGGGTTCGGGTGGCCGAGTTCTTGGGCAATCAGAGAGCGGCCAAATCCGACAGAATGGTATTTCGGTTTTGAAAAAAGCGACTTATCGTCGCGCGCAACCCCAGTGCCCAAGATTCCCGTCGACCCGCATGATCTTCCTGCGCCTCTGGATTCGTTCGTTCAGCGATACCAGGCAAAGACCTCTCAGCCACAAGTCTGGAAGAAATGGCAACCAGGAAGCGCATTACTAAACGTCGCACTCGTGCTGGCCATGTGTATTCACCCGCTAGTGCTCATTCCTGCCTTGTCGCGCTTGGCGCTTAGGAAACGACTATTTCCTCTCGGTCACTGCCCCTGCGGCTACGACCTCCGCGGCCTGCCCGAGCCGCGCTGCCCCGAGTGCGGCCGCCCGTTTGAGCCGGGGGAGATGTCTGTCGAGTCCACGTGATGCGTGCCGCCAGCAATTATCTCAAGGCCGGGCTCGCATCGATCGTTGGGATTGAAGTCTGCGCTGCGCTGCTCAGCCTATGTCCTGCCTGGGCGTTCGGCAATCTCGCAGAATCAATTGTCGCGGGAGCATCCGCTGTAATCGGTGCCTACCTCGCGCTCACGATCATCTTCGTCGGTTGGTCGAAATCAACGGCGCGCTATCGCACAGTTTGCATTCTCGTGTCCCTCCTGCTCGGGACAGTCGGTGTGCTCATCCCTTGGAAGGTGTGGCGGCACAACGTCTCAATCGTCGTGATTGACAACATTCCCGTTGCGAAGGGGCGTATCCGTGAATTGCTTGAGCTTGCAGGGATATCAGAACAGTTCGCCTCCGACGAGATCATCAACGTCGGAATCCGCCGCCCGGTGCGATCCATCGAATTCGGGTTGCCCACGCGCGCCATGGTCCTTTGGACGACGTACGATTGGAAGCTCCTCGTTTTGACCGGCAATCGTCAAGACCGATCCACGTTCGTCAGCCATTCCTTTAATGCGCCGTCGATGCCGGCTTTCGTGGAGCGATACGCGCACGAAGGCAGCAGGGGCCCAGCCCGCCACGAGATCACTGTGTACTGGTGCAACGTCGGCTCTGTCGCCCTGATTTGGTCTACCGGTACAACGCTCGTTCTGTTCGGTGGCGTGGCGATGCTTGATTGGGCGCGCATCCGCCGACGTCGCCGCCTCGGCCTCTGCGTCAAATGCGGCTACGACCTCCGCGGACTGCCCGAGCCCCGCTGCCCGGAGTGCGGCCGGAAGTTCGATCCGACGGAGGCGGAGGCGATCCCGCCGCCGACAGACTGATCAGCGGAGGTCATCCGAAGCCGCGGCGGTCAGGAAGCATGGCGGCGCATGATCCGGCTTTGCCGGGTCAGCTTGGCCCTGCCACGCCGCACTGCTCAAGAGCAGTGGCACACGGCCCGTTTCACCCTAGCGCCAACCCCGTGTATATTCCGTGGTTTCACGGTCCGAGCGGCCGAACCACAAGATCGGTCCGTCCGGCGGCCCCTGCGACCGTACGCGTAATAGCCGAGGCATGCCAACCGCGTTTCTTGCGATTCGCGAACCGCATGCCCTGCGGTTCAAGGTCATGTCCACGAGGCGTGGATATGGCACACAAGAAAGTAGTGCATCAGGGGATGCACCCTACGAAGAATGGTCTGCACGGCGGACCCTTCGAGATTGATTGCGTCAGTATTGCGCCGCCTGCGGCGCCGGAGAGGACATCGATGCCGTTCGACAAGGTGGACCCCAAGGTCGATTTCCCCGCCCAGGAGCGGGACATCCTCGCCTTCTGGCAGGAGACGCGGGCCTTCGACAAGCTCCGCGAGCTCAATCGCGGCAAACCCCGCTGGTCATTCCTCGACGGGCCCATCACCGCCAACAACCCCATGGGCGTCCATCACGCCTGGGGCCGGACCTACAAGGACATCTACAACCGCTACCACGCCTCCCTCGGCCGGGAGCTCCGCTACCAGAACGGATTCGACTGCCAGGGCCTCTGGGTCGAAGTCGAGGTGGAAAAGGAGCACGGCTTCGCCAGCAAAAAGGACATCGAGACGTACGGCATCGATCGATTCGTGGAGGAGTGCAAGGCAAGGGCGCGGAAATTCGCGGGCATCCAGACGCAGCAGTCCATCCGTCTGGGATATTGGATGGACTGGGACAACTCGTACTACACGATGTCCGACGGCAACAACTACGCCATCTGGGCGTTCCTCAAGAAATGCCACGAGAAGGGCCTGATTTACAAGGGCGTGGACGTGATGCCCTGGTGCCCGCGCTGCGGAACGGGTCTGAGCCAGATGGAGATGAACGAGGGCTACCGCGAAGTCCCGCACACCTCCGTCTTCATCCGCTTTCCCATCCACGATCGCCCCGGCGAATACCTGCTGGTCTGGACGACCACACCGTGGACGCTGACCTCCAACGTCGCCGCCGCGGTTCATCCGGAGATGACCTACGTCAAGGTCAAGCAGGGCGATGCGACCTACTACATCGGCAAGGGCAACTTCGAGAACGCCCGGGCGCACCCCGTCGAGAAGGTGGCCAAGAATGTTCCCGCGCTGCATGCGCTCCAGGCCATGTTCAAGAGTCGGGGCCCGTTTGAAGTGGTGGGGGAGTTGCAGGGGCAATCACTGGTCGGCCTGACCTACACCGGCCCGTTCGACATGCTCGACGGCGCGGCCGAGGCAATTCCCGGCCATCGCGTTATTCCGTGGGACATGGTTACGGCCTCCGAGGGTACGGGCATCGTGCACATCGCACCCGGTTGCGGAAGCGAAGACTACCACCTCGGCCGGGAATTGGGACTGCCGCAGGTCGCACCGCTGTTCGAGGACGGCACGTTCCGCCCCGAGTTCGGTTTTCTTGCCGGCAAGCGCTTTGACCGCGTGGCCGACGAAATCGTGGAGGACTTGAAGAAACGCGAGGTGCTCTTCGCCAAGGAGCAGTATTACCACCGCTATCCGCACTGCTGGCGCTGCAAGGACGAGCTGGTCTACCGCCTGGTCGACGAGTGGTTCATCAATATGAACTGGCGGGAGCAGATCATGAGGAGCGCCCGCCAGGCGAAGTGGATCCCCGAGTGGGGCGTGGAGCGGGAGATCGACTGGCTCCGCAATATGGGCGACTGGATGATCTCCAAGAAGCGTTACTGGGGACTCGCCCTGCCCATCTGGGAGTGTCACAATTGCGGGCGGTTCGAGGTCATCGGCGGGCGCGAGGAGCTCAAGGCCCGAGCGGTGAGCGGATGGGAATCGTTCGAGGGGAACTCGCCGCACCGGCCGTGGGTGGATGCGGTGAAGATCCGCTGCGCCCAGTGCGGCGACGAGAACGTGTCGCGCATCAAGGACGTGGGCAACCCCTGGCTGGACGCGAGCATCGTGCCGTTTTCCACCATGGGTTACTTCGAGGACCACGACTATTGGAAGAAGTGGTTCCCGGCCGACTTCATCGTCGAGTCCCTGCCCGGGCAGTTCCGCAACTGGTTCTACGCTTTGTTGGCCATCAGCACAATGATGGAGGATTGCTCGCCGTTTCGCGTGCTTAAGGGGCACGGTCTGGTCATGGACGACGAAGGCAAGCCCATGCACAAGTCCGCGGGCAACGCCATCGAATTCAACGAGGCGGCCGACGCTATCGGCGTGGATGTCATGCGCTGGCTCTACGCCTCGACCTCGCCGGAACGGAACGTCCTCTTCGGTCCGAAGCATTGCGACGAGGTCCGCCGCGAGGTGATTCTGCCGTGGTGGAACGTGTACGCCTTCTTCTGCAACCTCGCCCGCGTGGACGACTATCAGCCGAGTGTTCACACCGCAACCGACGAGGAGCGGTCGCTGCTGGATCGCTGGATTCTCTCCGACCTGAACCGTCTCATTGGCGTCGCGCACCAGGGCTACGCCGAATTCGACGTGCTGAAGGTATGCAATGAGTCGCAGCGCTTCATGGAGCAGCTCAGCACATGGTACGTGCGTCGCTCGCGCCGCCGCTTCTACGCGGACGGGTGGCCCGCCGACAAGCGCGCCGCCTACGCCACGCTCTACGAAGTCCTCACCACGTTCAACCGTGTGATTGCTCCCATCGTGCCGTTCCTCGGCGAGGTTATCTATCGCAACCTGATCGCGAATCAGACTGAGGGCGCGGCCGAGAGTATCCACCACACGCCGTTCCCGCAGGCCGATGGGGGGCGGATCGACGAGACGCTGTCTGCCCGTGTGGCGGCGTCGATTCGGCTGGTGTCGCTGGCTCGCTCGGCGCGGAAGGATTCGAACCTCAAGATTCGCCAGCCGCTGGCGGAGCTGATCATCGTTCCCGGCGACGACAACGAGCGCCAGGCGGCGACGATGTTCGAGGAGCACTTTCTGGAAGAGCTTAATGTCAAGAAGGTGACACTGCGGGACAGCGCCGAGGGGCTGGTCACGGTGTCGGTCGTGCCGAATATGAAGACCGTGGGACCCAAGTTCGGCCGGCACGCCTCCGAGGCTAAGGACGCCATTGCGGCGCTGGAAGGCGCAGCCGCGGAAAATGCGGTGCGCACGAGTACACCAATCTGTATCGTCCTTGACGGCAATGCCGTTCCGCTCGCGTCGGAAGACTTCACGATCCGAAAGTCCTACGGCGACGACTGGGCCGGGGCGAGCGACGGCGCGACGACCGTGCTCATCGACCGCCGCGTGACGACCGAGCTTCGCTACGAGGGCATCGCCCGCGACGTGATCCGCAACGTGCAGAACCTGCGCAAGGACAGCGGCCTGGACATCGCCGACCGCATACAGTTGAGCATCGTCACCGAGTCGCCCGAGATCCGCGCCGCGATCGACGCCTGTGGCGATTACATAGCCCGCGAAACGCTGGCGGTGGAATTGACCCAAACGCGCGAAGCGTTTCCCAATCCGCTGGGGCAGACAAATGTGAAGATCGACGAAGGGGAGTTGGAGATTGTGTTGTCGCGCGCCTGACCTGCGTAGGGCGGGCGCAGCCCGCCCTACAGTCTTGCTTCCCGTTGCCTGCTGCCCCTATTGCAGATCCTCACCCCCACAAACACCGCCGCCACCAGCGTGTACCCAACAACCAAGTCGTAACCGCGATAGAAGAATGCCTCTGCTGCGGGCTCGATCCCGACGAGCAGAAAGGCCACCGCGTTCCCGCTGAGCTGATACGTGTGCGCCAATCCCAGGATTGTCGCGGCCGCGCCCAATAGCGCCCACACCGCCGCATGGATGAGCTTTCCGTCGATCAGGCAGGCCGACAGCGCGGCGAGGATCATGCAGGTGAAGATGTAGCCCCGCTCCATGACGATCAGCCCGTGGATCGCGAATCCCGAGACTTCCGCGCCGTTGCTTCCCGTCAGTAGCGACTGAAGCGTGGTACCACCGGCTGCAGCGAACGCGCCATACAACACCGTTGCCCCCCAGGCGGCGATCGCCGGAAACAGTCCGATGGCCACGGCCGGTGCGTGCTCGCGGGGCGTCGCCTGGAACGCTTGCGCGGTGATGACCACGCCGATCCACAACACGATGGCCATGCCTGCCTCGATAGGAATGATGCTGTTGACCAGGGCGACCGTGCCCGTCAGGCAGATCGCCGCGATGACCACGCCATTGAGGGTGGAGTATCCGGCCCGTGCTCCGAGCCCCTTCCAGCCGGGATGTCCGATGTAGATCGTGGTGGGAAAGCAGCTTCCAAGGCACGCGGCCAGGATCGTGCCGACGCCGTTGATGGATAGTGAAGCACGGGTGTCGTAGCGATCGCCGCTTGCCTCGGCCGATTCAATGTTCTGAAGGCTTCCGATGACGTTGAACAGCCCCATCGGTACGATCACCGACAGGAATCCCAGCCACTCGGACGCCGGCAGGCGCAAGGTGTTCAGCAGCGCCCCGCCGTACCAGCCGGGCAAGACCGGACCGGCCGAGTTCCACGCGGCCTCAATCCCCGAGACGGACATCGGCTGGCCGCTCCACGAGCCCGGCAATAACCACGCCAGCAGCGTTCCGGCCACAATGGCCACGAGCCCGCCCGGTAATCCCAGGGGCAGTCGCACTGTACTGAAATAGGTGATCAGGACGATGGCGGTCGGCACCAGGGCCACCAGTGGGCTCGACCAGATGCGCAGCATGAATGTCATGGAAATAAAGCCAATGGCGATGCCTGCCAATGTGGAGAGCAGCGCCGCCCGAGGCGTACGCAATCGGACCCGTTCGGCGACAAGCGCGCCGAGGAATTCGATGATTCCGCTCCCTAGGCACGCCAGAAGGCCCATCCGCCAGGTTAAATCTACGTCTCCCGTCGCGTGGTACACGGGGACCAGAACGAAGAATACGTACACGAGCAGCGAGGGCGTATTGATGCCGTAGGGCAGGGCCGTGACATTGTCACGCCCCTCGCGTCGGGCCAGCCGAAGCGCCTGCCAGGAGTAAAAGATATTTCCGAACAGGATGGAAATCGCTGCCCCGGGCAGGATGCGGGCGTACAGGTAGTGGACATTGTCGCCGTTCATCCCGCACAGCCCGCCACACAGCGCAACGATCAGCAAGAGCTGAACGAGGTTATCGACAAAGAGCCCGAAGAAGCCGTCCAGATCATGTCGAACGAACCAGCGCATGTCCGGGGCCGAAGACCGTTAACGGGGATTGATCTTCAACAATATCTTCACGTTTCGAGGATCCTCCGCCGCGGCGAACGCCTCCGCTGTCTGCTCGATGGGCACCGTTCGCGATACCATCGAGCGGACGTCGACCGCCTGCCGCGCCAAGGCATTGATAGCCTCGGGGAAGGGACCACAGCGGCTGCCCATCAGGCGGATTTCGTTCACCACCAGCGGAGCCAGGTTGATCGTAGCGGGTTCGGCGCAGGTGCTCTTGAGCACGATCGTTCCCCGAGGACGCACGAGATGCATGGCAATCTCCAGACCTTCGGGGGACCCGCTGCACTCCACGACAACGTCCTGGTCGTGCCGCGGTTCGAGGTCGGCCACGGGAACCGCCTGAACCCCTTTCTTTTCGCACAGCTCAAGGGTCCGGGGATTCCGTCCCACGGCAACAAGGCGGCACCCTGTCGTGGCGAGCACCTGGGCGACCAGCAGGCCCAGTCGACCGGTACCCACGACAGCAACGTTCATCCGTGCATCGATCGCTGCCTGACCCAGCACCTGGTATGCGGCCGCGAGCGGTTCAATGAAAACGGCTTCCTCGTCCAGGATATGATCGGGAACGGCGTGCAGATTCTGCTCAGGCACGGTCAGAAAGTCGGCCATGGCGCCGTCACGACCCTGGATCCCGAGAACGGTTCGATTGCGGCAATGATTCGAGAGCCCGCCCTGGCACATGTCGCAGCG
Organism: Phycisphaerae bacterium; assembly: GCA_024102815.1. NCBI lineage: Bacteria > Pseudomonadati > Planctomycetota > Phycisphaerae > Phycisphaerae bacterium. The sequence goes on along the minus strand of JAGFJJ010000011.1, from coordinate 62,956 downwards.
CCGGCAGACGCAGTTGATTTCCGCGACGACCCGCCGGCCTTTCCAGTTCTCCGATCCCTCCGCAACCGTACCGACGAACTCGTGCCCGGGCACACCGCGGAAGTCCATGTAGCCGCGGGTGATCTGAAGGTCGGTGGCGCAAATTCCGGCCAGGTGCACCCGAACCAGGCATTCACCCGACGCGGGCGTCGGCTCGGGGCGGCTCGAATGAAACGACAGTTGTTCATCGAAGACGACGGCGCGCACGGACTCTCCCTGCTTCAGCGACGGGCGCTGCTCCCGCCGAAGGGCCACCATGAATGTCTGGACTTGGAAGGCTCGTCCTCGGCGGGTTTGTCGGCGAACGGATCGCTGGTAGAAGCGAGCCACTGCTCCCACGGACCCGGCTCATAGGGCAGCTCCTTGCCCGTGAGGCGTTCCAGCGATCGGCCGGCTTCGTACACCACGCCGAAATCGGCCTGCCGGAGGGCCTTAATCAGCGATGCCAGCGTCTCCCTTGATTCGTAATGACCCAGAAGTCGCGCCGCCTCCATGCGCACGTCGCGATCCGGATCGCTGCCCAGAATCTCGATGGCCCGATCCCGAATCCGCGTGTGCAGCTCGACATCGCTGTGGCCGGCGCACTGGGGGCTCCGCAGGGCATAGACCAGCTCCCAGCGGAGCTTCGGACCCGCGGCGCGTGGTGAATTCGAACTGGGACCGGCGGCAAGAACATCGAGGAATTCTCCGGCGATGGATGGGCCGCCGACATCGCGCAGGGCGCACACGGCCGCGCATCGCACCGACTCGCTCGGGTCGCCGCGAAGCGCGCGGATCAACGCTTCGACCGCTTTCGGGTCGTCTGCATGGCCCGTTTCCGCGAGGCGCTCAATGGTCATTCGACGGACGTCTGCATCGGGCTCTACGAGCAGCGAGAGAGAGTAGCGCTCGACGTCACTTCGAGAAATCAGCCATGCCGGCTTGTACTGGGCCTTTGGTTGGGAGCATCCGGCCACGAGCGCGGCGATGAGGAGATTCACGGCGATCAATGGCGAGATTGCGGTCTTGAATGGAGTCTTGATCATGCCGCGCCAAAATCTGCCCGGAGCAATGCCCCCTGGACATTTCCGGGACACTTCCTATACCCGTTGATACGCGACGCCGCAAACGGCCTATTTCCGGGCGGCATGGGGCCGACGCGTTGCGTGCCGATAACGATCGGGCTTACAATTGACCCATGGGAACCGCGGAGATCGCAATGAATGGGTCCATGGGCCACTGCGCATCCGGGTGGTCGCGGCGCTCTTTCGTAGGTCGTGATACGCTTTCCGTGCCGCTATTGGCCGCAATGATCCTGCTCGGCAATGTCCTACCGGCACGGGCCGAGCCACCGCGCGCCCGTTCGCTCACGTTCGATCCCGCCAAGCGCGACTGGGTCGAGCAGCCGCCGCCGCCCAAGAGCACGCCTGAGGGGGCGCTGTACGAAATCCGCCGGCTCAATCGAGATCGCGAATACCGTAAGGCGATCGCCGCAGCGAAACGCTTCGAGAAGAGCTACGGGCGGGAGCAGGAGCTTTTTCCGGAGGTCATGATCGCCCGGGCCGAGGCCCTGGTCGGACGGCGCGAATTTGAGAAAGCCCACAAGCTGCTCCAGGAGTTTCTCAATCGCTATGGGGGCATGGCGGTCACATCGGAGGCCATCCGGCTCGAGTTCGTCATCGCCGAGTCCTTCCTGGGCGGCGCCAAGCGGAAGTTTCTGGGTCTGCGCATCGTTCCCGGCAAGGAGCTCGGCCTGCAGATCCTGGACGATATATCTTCGAATTACCCCGATCGACCCGAGGCCATTCTGGCCATCAAGACCAAGGGGGATTACTTCTACCGCACCGGCGAATACGATCTGGCGGAGATTGAATATGCTCGACTCGTGAAGGACTATCCGCTCAGCCGTTATCACCGTTATGCCATGCGTCGCGCGGCCGATGCGACCTTGGCCGCGTTTCGCGGGATCCCGTACGATGACGCCCCGCTCGTTGAAGCGCGAGAGCGCTACCTCGATTATCTCAACCAGTATCCGGATGCCGCGGGCCGCACCGAAGAAAACGTCCGGCTGATACTCGCGGATATCGCCGAGAAGCGCGCGGAAAAGATGCTCAACATTGCCGACTGGTACGCGCGCACCGATCATCTGGCGTCGGCGGTGTTCTACCTGGAGCGTATTGCACGCGACTTTGCGGATACGGCCGCGGCGGTCGAGGCGCGCACCCGGTTGTCCCTGCTCGGCGAAACGTTACCGGAAGCAGGGGGTTAACCGGCGCACTGTCTTCGGTCGCGTATTCCGCCGATCAGTTGTTCACGTTCGAGAATTGGATGAGCGATGGTCCAGTCCAGAATCAAGCCGTTCTTCGCTTTCGGCGCCGCGGTCATTTTCGCTGCCCTTTCCGGCTGCGGATACTCCACCACCCGTCCGTTTCCGACCGATATTCAGACGGTCCACGTGGAGATGTTTCAATCCCGGGAGTTTCGACGCGAGCTTGAATTCCAGTTGACCGAAGCGTTGGTAAAGCGGATCGAGATGGACACGCCCTATCGGGTGACGCGCCTGGAGGACGCCGACGCGGTCCTCAGCGGGGAGGTCATCAGCGTACAAAACCGTGTGTTCGGCGATGATTTCGACACCGATCTGCCCCGGGAGATTGGTTCGACGATCACCGTACGTTATCGACTCCAGGACATCCGAACGGGCCGGATTCTGGTCGAAAAACCGCGATTCGTGTATCAGACCAGTTACATCCCCCCCGTGGGGGAGACCTTCCGCGTCGCCATGGTCCGGGGGATGGGCGGCCTGGCTGAGCAGATCGTCGAGTCGATGGAATCCGGATGGTAGGACCGCTATGATCCCTCGTACCCATCGGTAGGGTCTTCCAAAAGCCTGACTTGACAACGAGAGAACTTCGAACATGGCGGATGGCAACGGCCAACAAAACCCACAGCCTCCCGACGGACGCAAGCCCGGTGGTCCGAATGTACGCCTCTCGCGCAATTTCGTGAGCTGGCTTTTCGTCCTTGGACTGGTCCTGCTCTTGGTTACGCTGCTGACGAGCTCGCTCGATCCCGCCAAGGAGATCAGCATCAGCGAGTTCTACAAGCATCTTGAGAACAAGCATGTGGCCAAGCTGACCATCAAGGAGGAGGACGGCAAGATCGAAGGCGAGCTGGTCCCGACGGAGGGGACCGCCGCCGGGGCGCCGCCCGAGCGATTCTTCGTCGAGTACCCGCGGGCTGCGATCGACGACGAGTTTCTCCGGCGGCTCATTCGTGAATCCAACGCGGAAGTGTCCGCCCAACGAACCAACCAGTTCGTGCTCGTGCTGCTGAGCATGCTTCCGTGGATTCTCATTTTCGCCTTTATCTGGTTCGTCATCTTCCGCCAGATTCGCAACGCCGGCGGAGGAGCAGGCATGTTGGGCAGTTTCGGCAGATCGCGCCACCGTGTCACCGCCAAAGAGCATACCAACGTGACCTTCGCGGACGTGGCGGGCATCGAGGAGGCCAAGGAGGAAGTTCAGGAAATCATCGAGTTCCTCAAGGCCCCGAAGAAGTTTCAGCGCCTGGGCGCGCGCGTCCCGCGCGGCATCCTGCTGGTCGGCGAACCGGGATGCGGCAAGACGCTCCTGGCCAAGGCCATCGCCGGCGAAGCGGAAGTGCCGTTTTTCTCCATCAGCGGTTCGGACTTCGTGGAGATGTTCGTCGGCGTGGGCGCCTCCCGCGTGCGCGACCTGTTCAAGCAGGCCAAGGAAAATTCGCCCTGCATTATCTTCCTGGATGAGATCGACGCGGTCGGGCGGCGCCGCGGGGCCAATTTCGGAGGCGGCGGGCATGACGAACGCGAGCAGACGCTCAACGCCATTCTCGTGGAGATGGACGGATTCGAGACGAATTCGCAGATCATCGTCATCGCCGCGACCAACCGGGCCGACGTGCTCGATCCGGCGCTGGTCCGACCGGGACGGTTTGACCGCCAGGTGTATGTCTCGCTGCCCGATCTCCAGGGTCGCTATGAAATCCTCAAGGTCCATCTTCGCAAGGTGAAGCTGGGTCCCAACGTGGACATCAAGCGGATGGCTCGGGGAACGCCCATGTTCAGCGGTGCCGAGCTTTCCGCGTTGGTGAACGAGGCCGCGATCGTCGCCACCCTGCGCGGCAAGGAATTCGTCGAGCAGGAGGATTTGGAAGAGGCCCGCGACAAGGTCCGCTGGGGACGGGCGAAGAAGAGCCCCGCCTCCGACGAGCGCGACCGCAAACTCACGGCCTACCACGAGGCCGGTCATGCCCTCATTCAGGCCTTGGAAAAAGAGGCCGATCCGTTGCACAAGGTCAGCATTATTCCGCGCGGACCCTACGGCGGGGCGACATTCTCGCTGCCGGAACGCGACCGCATGGTCTATTCCCGCAATTACCTCCTGGCCACCATGCGCGTGCTGTTCGGGGGGCGGTTGGCCGAGGAAATCTTCTTCAACGAAGTCAGCAGCGGTGCCGCCGCGGACATCAAACAGGTAACTGAAATCGCCCAGCGCATGGTTCGCGAATGGGGCATGGGCGAGAACGTCGGCTTCATTTACTACGGCGACGACGGCGGACGGGGCGCCATGTTCGATTTGCGCGGCGGCCGCGACATTTCCGAGCGGACGGCCGAGGTCATCGACTCGGAAGTCAAGCGCCTCGTGGATGCCGCCCACACCGACGCACGGCGCATCCTCACGGAGCACCGGGAGAAGCTCGAGGCGATTGCGCTGGCCCTGCTGAAATTCGAGACCATCACCGGCGACGAAGTCAACGCGTTGATCCGCGGGGAGTCGCTGGACCGCAAGGGCGTTGCCGACCTGCTGGACAGCGCCGACGCCCGTCCGAATCGCGAAGTGGGCGTGGCCCGTCCCGCCAAGCCCAAGACTGAACCGGGACTAGGCGACGGCATGTTGCCCCAGCCGGGGTAGGAAGCGTTGGGCTCGTCGGGGTATGGCCGGACTTACTCCGGCTCAACCACCATTTCGCCCGGCGATTTCATCTCCCAGTCGGATTCGAGCTCCTCGCGCTCGGAGGGCTGCTCGGCACGCTCCCTCGGCGGCGGAGAGCTTCCGTTGTATTCGTATGAGCGGTGCGTTCGGACAGACGATGTCTGGCATCCTGCTGCGGCGAACGTCGCTGCCAGCAGGCCTATGAGCGCAAACGAACTTCGCAAACGACTATTCATCGCTGATCTCCCGGCAAAAAAACTTGCTGTTCAAACCGCTGGCGCAATCGCGGAATTGCCGCGGTGTACGAAGAAGTCCTAAGAACCTGACCGCCGCTCGTGGCGGATTTCGCTGTTAACAACACTCCACACTTCGGCGGCCGGAAGCGTTACCACCACCGTGGCCACGTCCTCCGAGAACGTTGCCGGTTCCTGGAAGGCTCCGGTCAGCACAGCGTCCACCTGAGAGCGAATCTCGTCGCGCTGCGTGACGAAGTCCCGCACCGTGGTGTTGGAATCGATACGAAGCCCGTAGATCTGCTCGGCGAGCTTCCGCAGGCCGTCGAGCGCGGCGGCCCGGGCGGCGCGAAGCTTGCCCTGGGCGGTATTCATCTCGGGATCGGTTCCCTGCCCGGTGGCCTGGAGCACGTTCGCCATCCAATCCGGAGAAGAAACACCCTTGGCTTCCGCTTCCTTGAGGAACCGCTGCGGCGGAACCCCCATGCCGGTGGCTTCAACGGTGTCCCGTTCGATCTCCTTCTTGACGTTTTCGATGTGCGTGGCCGTCACGCGATTGCCGTGGTAATGCTCGCTGTGCAGCTCCTTGATCTTGGTGAGCACACGCTCGACCGGCACCTGCATGGTGACCTCGGCGATCAGCTCATCATCATGCAGGTAGGTGCTGACTTCCGATGCCCCGACCACGATGCCCTCGGCTCGCGTGGCAATCTCGTCCGACTCGGTTACAAAGTCTCGAACCAGCGTCTCGGAGTTGAGCCGCAGACCCTTGATTGTCTCGAGCAGCTTTCGGAGTGCGTCCACCCGCGCGGCACGCTCCGCCATCAGCCGCCCCTGCGGACCGACGGATTTCCAGATTTCGGGAATCGCCCGGCGGGGCGGCGTGTAGTCCTGCGGCAGCGGCGGAAGCTGATCCATCGCCTGAGGAGGGAGGTCGGGCGGAACGTCGGGACGCGGCGCTCCGCTACCCACGGCCGAGATCACGTCCTTCTGAATCCGCTTGCTGATCGTCTCGATGTCCGTCGTGGTCACCTTGTTTCCGTGATAGTGCGTGCTGTGTGCCTGCTTGATGCTCGTGATCACATTCGCGACAGTTACTTCGCACTCGACCTCGGCCACGCCGTCGTCGTAATAGGTGGGCTTCTGCGTGCGAATGCCCTTGATGAACTGGTTGACCGAGGTGCGAATCTGGTCACTTTCCGTTACAAAGTCGCGCACGGTGGTCTCAGAGTTGAGCTGCAGACCGTAGACGGTTTCCGTGAGCTTGCGGAAGCAATCCGCTTCCGCTGCGCGCTTGGCCAGCAGCTTGTTCTGGGCATCGGTAACAGCGTTTTGCGCCTTAGCAACCGGCGTGATCAGGACCAGCGCCGCGCCTGCGGCGAGCACGAAACAGAGCTTCGATCTCATAAGACGTTCTCCCTATGGACCCGAGGCGTCATGTGCTGGCCCCGAGGTCATGTTCCGAGAATCACCCATCGTGATACGGCGGAGCCGGGTTCTTGCCCCAAAACTGCCAAGGAACCGCCCCGTCTGATACGTTGTAGACAACACGGCTCTCCAAACGTTGGACCGTGTCGCGAATTCCGTCGCCCGGCCGCCGAGGGCGCTAGCCCGTCACGCGTCCCTCATAAGCCTTGACCCGCTCGCGTGCCTCCCGGTATTGGGCCCGGTCCGAGTACTGAAGGGCCTGCTGGTAATAGCGGAGCGCCTCGCCCGGGCGCCCTTCTGCCTCGAGGGCCACGCCCGCCCCGAATGCGGCCCGGTCGTCGCCGGGATCGGCTGCCAGGGCGAGCTTGAACTGATCCAGTGCCGAGCCCCACGCCTCCGCGCGAAGCAGACGCACACCTTGCCGGCAGTTCTCGTTCCCGCTCGACGATACGTTCTCGTCCACCTGGATGCGACATCGCATCAACCGGCTGACGAACTGCCGGGCGCCCTGTTCGACCAGCGTTGCGATGATCTTGTCGGACGGCGTGAGTTCCGCCTCGGTCTTGCTCGAACCGAAAATTGGGCTGGCCTTGGTGCGATCCGTGGCCGTGAACGTCGTGGGCAGGTAGTGCTCCCAGACCTTGTTGTTGGCCGTGTCCACAAGTTTGAAGCTGGTCTGCACGGTCATGTTCCGTGTGACGGTTTCCACTTCCGAGGTGCGAATGTCGGCGCCACCCGCACCGTAGCCGTGTCCGCCGCCCCCGAAGAGCCCAAGGTCGGACAAGGTTCTCTGTTTGCCCTTCGTGAGGGTGATTTTCACGTCCACATAGCTGAGGATGGCCCCATCGGCGCCGAGCAGCTTGCCGGGCTGGCCTCCGCGGCGATCGGACATCCCGGCCGCTTGCAGATCAGCCTCGTCGAACGTGACTTGTGTATCGCGCCGGTCGGAAATCTCGATCGGTGTGCCGAAATCGCTACGCGATTCGTTCACCAGCGAACGAAGGATGTTGGCACTCAGTTCCGACCACTTCTCGTCGGTGGTCGGTCCGATCTTGGCCGGGGCGATGTAGAGCGTGTTCATGCCCTGCGGCAGGCCCTTTGACGGCTCCACCACATAGCTGTAGCTGACGAACGCCCGCTCCTTGGAAGCGCAGCCGGTAAGTGAAGAGACGCCCAGTAGCACGACCGAAACCCCAATCCAACGCCTTGCGATCATTCGAATGACTCCTTTCCTGCTTTCGCCATGGTAGTCCCGAGGTCGTTCCCGAGGACCGCATCCATGTGCGCACCGCCAACGGACACGTCGTCCGGGGGCGATCCGCGCCGAGGCCCCCGAATTCGAGAACGGACCCTATTGTAGCAGAATCGCCGGCGGCAACGAGAGTCGCGCTGCAAGCCTTTGCCCTGTCTCACAGGCGAATTAGAATCCGGAAAGCGACGGCTGGGTCAGTTCGGCGTTAAGGACCACGACAGGAAGATGACTCCTCGAAGGAAAACGCGACAGGTCATGGTGGGGCCGGTGCCCGTCGGGGGGGATGCGCCCATCTCCATTCAGTCCATGACCAGCACCTATACCCACGACGTCGACGCCACCGTGGCCCAGATCCGCCGCCTGGCCGAGGCCGGCTGTGATATTGTCCGGGTAGCGGTTCCGGAGAAGAGCGACACGGCCATGTTGCCCGCGATTCTGGACCAGTCGCCCGTTCCCATCGTGGCGGATGTCCATTTCCACTACGAACGGGCCATGGAGGCCATCGAGGCGGGCGTGCACAAGATTCGCCTCAACCCGGGTAACATCAATGACCGCCGCGAGGTGGATCGGGTCATCGCCGCGTGCCGTGAACGGGGCATTCCCATTCGCGTGGGGGTGAACGAAGGCAGCGTCGTCGAGCGTCGGGACCGCCGGCGGCGCTCCACACAGCAGGCGGGGCTCGCCCAGGACCGGCGGAGCGAACTCCTCCGCCTGATGGTTGAGACCGTCGAGGAATACCTTCGCATTTTCGACGACAACGATTTCCACGACGTCGTCCTCAGCGCCAAGAGCATCGACGCCACGATGGTGATCGACGCATACCGGGCCATCAGCGAGCGGTTCGACCTTCCCCTGCACCTGGGCCTGACCCACGCCGGCCCGCCGGAGACTGGTCGCATTCGCTCCATCGCCTCGCTGGGCTCGCTCCTGTCGCAGGGAATCGGCGACACGATCCGTATCTCGTATGCCTGTGATCCGATTCACGAAGTCGAGGACGCCCGCGAACTGCTCTGCTCGCTCGGGCTGCGCGGCCGGGCTGAGCCTGAGCTGATCGCTTGCCCGACCTGCGGGCGGATCGAAATCGACCTCATCAAGCTCACGGCCGATGTCCGGCGCAAGCTCTCCGGCATTCGAGTTCCGGTGAAGGTGGCCGTAATGGGTTGTGTGGTTAACGGTCCTGGGGAGGCAGAGGGTGCAGACGTGGCCGTGTTTGCCGGCAAGGGGCGGGGAATCATCTACGTCCAGGGTGAGCAGAAGCGAACCGTGACCGAAGCCGAGATGCTCGACGCGCTCTACGACGAAACCGTGGCGCTGGCGGAAGCGGTGCAGCGCGGCGAGACGGTGCTCAGTAGTAGCAAGGTATCGATCAAGCCGCCAGATCCGCTACCTCGCCGAGACGGGACGATTCCCCTCAAAGTCTCGGCCGGATGATTGATTCAATCCGTTTGATGAGCGTGTTCATTGCGTAGGATGTCTGCTCAAACATTGCTCGCGACTTTATTCGCGATTCTCTTGCTCGGGTCCTGTGGTTCTCCAAAGCGGAACAATTCGGTGGGCGCCAGTTCCGAGAGCCATTTGCAGCAGGCTGATCAGGCTCATCACGCCGTCCACAACGTCATCCAGATCACGCCCAAGCTCATCAGTGGTTCGGCTCCTGACGGAGACGAAGGATTCGCGGAGTTGGAACGCCGGGGCGTTCGCACCATTGTGACCGTGGATGGAGCCGTCCCTGACGTCGAGGCGGCCCATCGACACGGCATGCGCTACGTCCATCTGCCCGTGGGCTATCACGGCATCGACCACGAAAGGCAGTTGGAAATCGCCCGGGTCGTGCGCGATTTGCCCGGCCCGGTGTACGTGCACTGCCACCACGGCAAGCATCGCGGTCCCGCCGCCGCAGCCTCGGCCGCCGTGGGCTTGGGCTGGCTGACACCGCAACAGGGCGTGGTGTTCATGCAGCAAGCGGGGACTTCGGAAAACTATCCCGGACTCTATCAATGCGTCGCCGAGTTGGAAGCGGCGGGACAGGAACAACTCGACACCGCCCCGGCCGATTTCCCCGAGGTCGTACCCGTGCCGGGGTTCGTCAAGGCAATGGCTGCGGCGCAGGAAGCGTACGACCACCTTGTCGAGATTCGCGACGCCGGCTGGCAGTTTCCTCCCGACCATCCCGACCTCGTGCCCGAGGCTGAGGCCCGGCAGCTTGCCCGGCTGCTTGGCGGTTTGTTGGACGATCCTGAGCGGGAAATACATCCGCCGGATTTTGCAGAGATGCTCGGCAAAGCGGGCGCGGCCGCGAAGGCACTTGAGGGATCCGTAATCGCCGGCGCCCCTGTTGCCGAGCGTACCCGCCTGCTTCGGGTCGTCCACGAATCCTGCAAAGCCTGCCATCGAACCTACCGCGATAGGCGTTGACCACTTCGCCGGCTCGACGATGGCGGCGCTCTTACAATTCCATGCGCCTCGGGGAGCTCTCTCGACTACGATCTTCTTTCGAACTCTCCGTCCAGCGGAGCACGGTCTATTTCGCGAAATGCAGAGGAGGGGCCCGGGCATGTCTCGCACGCCAAATAAGCTTTCCTACGTTGGGTCGGTCGCTGTCGCGCTCGTGTTTGTCCTGTTTCTCGCAACATCCGGTGGCTGCGCAAGTACGTACCCCAAGCGCAATCCGGTCGGCGAGAATTTTCCCTCGGTGGTCGGCGAGTCGCTGGCCAAGGAGCGAACGGCAATACCCGAGTCCTTCCGCGGTCGGCCGGCAGTACTGCTAATCGGCTTCAAGCAGTCGGCGCAGTTTGATATCGACCGCTGGCTCATGGGATTGCTCCAGGCCGAGGTCGATGCGCGGATCGTCGAGGTGCCCACGATCCCGGCGATCGTCCCTACGATGTTCTCGGGATGGATCGACGAGGGCATGCGCGGCGGAATCCCCCGCGAGGACTGGCCGGCGGTGGTCACGCTCTACGGCTCGGCGGCCCATCCCGTGGCCAAGCTCACGGGAACAAAGCAGGGGCAGGTCGCGCGCGTGATTGTGCTCGATGCCGAAGGCAAGATCGTCTGGTTCGACGACGAGGGCTACGCCCCTCGAAAGGCCATGCAGGTAGCGGAAGTTGTCGAGAGACTTGATGGATAAGAGCGCGAAGTGGCATCCCGGGAATGGGGGTGTCGAATCAGCATTCCGTGTGTCGCGCTGAATCGCCAGATCACTTGGCCAACGATCGGTAGTAATCGATCGCCCGCCTCAGCCCTTCTTCAAAGGACACGACCGACGCATAGTTGAGGAGGCGCTTCGCCAGGCTGATGTCCGCACAGGAATGCATGACGTCGCCGGGGCGGCGGGGGGCGTAGACCGGCCGGACGTCGGTGCCCAGGGCGCGGTTGATCGTCGCGATCACGTCGTTGACGCTGATGGACCCGCCACAAGCCACGTTCACGGTTTCGCCGCGCGTCTTCTCCGCCTCCATGGCCAGCAGGTTGCCGTGCACGACGTTGGCGATGTAGGTGAAATCGCGCGTCTGGGATCCGTCGCCGTAGACGGTGGGGGCCTCACCGCGAAGGATGGCGGTGACGAAAGCCGGAATGGCGGCTGCGTACTGGCTCTGCGGATCCTGCCGCTCGCCGAAGACGTTGAAGTACCGCAGCGAAATGGTCTCCAATCCAAAGCAGTCGCTGAAGACGCGGGCGTAGTACTCGGCCGTGAGCTTCTGCACGGCGTAGGGGCTTAGCGGATTGGTGGGGAGGTCCTCACGCTTCGGCGAGACTTCGGCATCGCCGTAGGCCGAGCTGCTCGCCGCGTAAATCAGCCGGCGAACGTTGCACTGCCGGGCGGCACGCAGCAGGTTGAACGTGCCGTCGATGTTCACGTCGTGGCTGGGCTGCGGGTCGTCGATGGACTTGGGTACGGAGGGGATTGCCCCGATGTGGAAAACGAACTCCACATCCGAGCAGGCCACGAGGCAGTCGTGGGCATCGCGCAGGTCGGATTCGTGTACTTCCACCCGTCCGCCCAGGTGCGACAAATTGTGACGGTGTCCCGTCGAGAAGTTGTCCATGATGCGCACCTGGTGGCCGCGCTCCACGAGGGCGGTCGCCACGTGTGAACCGATGAATCCTGCACCGCCGGTGACCAGTACTTGTGACAAAATGGATGCTCCCTCGCGCGATCAGGCCGACCAGGTGGCCCGGCAGGTTGATTCGAAACCGAACACGCCCCGGAGGCGTACTGTCGGCGGCGGTCCTGGGCCTGTTCCGGTTTTATCGGCTACCTTTCCAACGGATCGCGAACCCGATCGGTTCGGGAATCTACGTTCCTGGATACCCGGGCGCGCCAGCCTCTGTCTCCCGGATGGCACGTCATCTCCGGGCCCACGCCGAGGTTGCCTGACCGGGATGCGTTGACGGGCGGGTCCCGGTGCCGATAACGTAACCCCAGCTCCCGGACGCGGTTGTGTGGCGACGGCGCAGGAATGCGGGACGGTATCAGGGAAAACCCCGTGACGCGCGATCACTTGGGCATCTTGTTCTTGCTGGTGGGACTCGCTCCAGCGGCATGCACGCCGAAACCGGACCAGACCCTCGATCCGGGTGAGCGGCAGATGATGAGTCTGCTCCTGCCCACGCGTATCGAGATCGTGGAGCCCTTTACCAGCGTTCGGCGGTTCGGGGAGGCGGAGGAGCCTCGCGGCGTTGAGTTGCTGCTTCAGGCGGTCAACGCGCTCGATAACCCCGGCCTGATGATCGTGGGACGAGTCCGCGTCGAGCTTTTCGACTACGTAAAGGCCAGTGCGGAGCCAAAGGGAAGGCGGCTGGATTACTGGAATATTGAGCTGGCCACGACGGAGCAGCAGCGGCTCTACTGGGACAGCATTACGCAGATGTACCGTTTCCGGCTGGCGCTCGATCCCGCGGCGATTCCGCCTGCCGAGAAGTATCTGCTGTCGGTCACTTATGTCCCGCCGCTGGGTGAGATTTTGACCGACGAGTGCGTCATTCAAGCCCGAGAGGATCGCGGCGCGACGGGTATGGGCCGGGAAATACCGGTCGTGAGCCGATGAACTGCTGCGGGGGTTCTCGCTGAATCAGGTCCTTTGGAGCAACGATGATGAACATCGGGAATGGCTGGAAAGTAGGCTTGATCCTCATGGCTGCGGGCCTCCTGGGCGGGTGTCGCCAGGATCCGCTCACACGCGAGCGCTTCTCCCAGGTTCACCAGAACGCCTCCACGCAGGCGGAGGTTCGTGCGACGATCGGGGAGCCCTCGGCCGTGCTCGGCGACCGCTGGATTTACGAACGTCCGGAAGATCACCTGATCGTGTTCGTCGATTTTGACCAGGAAGGCCGGGTCGCTCGCAAGCAGTGGGTTGACGGGGTCACCGGGGAATGGCACGACACCAAGGACGCGGCCGGCGGTTCGCACCCCTAGGCGGCGCGGGCCGACAGGCGCCGCGCGGTCGAAACACCGGATACGACCGAGAAAAACGCGGCAGCCGGTTCGGGATTGTGGTACTGTTAAGACTGCGTGAATCCCGCCACGCCAGTTGAAGTTCCGGCGAGAGGCTGATAGACTCCCCGTCGGCATGTTCCGATGCATTTGTGCGTTGGGACAGGCGATCCCGCATTAGAACAATCCGTTCCAAGATTACTTGTCGACGGGCAGTTGAACGTCGGTTCTTGGAGAATCGTCGGGGGTCGCCGTACATCATTGGGCTGGTGCGGGTGCACCAAGAATCGCGCCGCATTCTGAAAGGATGTCGCCCGGCGCGGACGCAGAGCTCTGAAGGACGGTCAATCATATGGCGCAGCTTAGCAATGTTCGCAACATCGGCATCTCGGCACACATCGACTCGGGGAAGACGACGCTGACCGAGCGCATCTTGTTCTACGCCGGCCGCATTCACCGCATGCAGGAGGTCAAGGGCAAGGACGGCGGCGCGACCATGGACTTCATGGAGCTCGAGCGTGAGCGGGGCATCACGATCACCTCCGCCGCAACGACCATCCAATGGCGGGAGAAACAGATCAACATCATCGATACGCCCGGTCACGTGGACTTCACGGTGGAAGTGGAGCGTTCGCTTCGCGTGCTCGACGGTGCGGTGCTCGTGCTCTGCGCCGTGGGAGGCGTGCAGTCGCAATCGATCACCGTCGATCGCCAGATGCGTCGCTACCGTGTGCCGCGCATCGCATTCATCAACAAGCTCGACCGCGTCGGTGCCGACCCGCACCGCGTGATCTCCGAACTGGAGACCAAGCTCGGTCACGTGGCCGTGCCCATGCAGCTTCCGATCGGACTCGAAGCCAACCTCAAGGGTGTCATTGATCTGGTCCGTATGCAGGCCGTCCACTTCGAGGGTAAATCCGGCGAGACCGTTCGCCGCGCGGCGATTCCCGAGGACATGCAGGAAGAAGCGGCGCGTGCCCGCGCCGGTATGCTCGACACGCTGTCGCTGTACGACGACCAGCTCATGGAGATCATGCTGGAATCCGGCGAGCCGACGCCGGAGCAGATCATCAAATCGGTGCGCCAGGCAACGCTTGCACGTGAAATCACCCCCGTGTTCCTGGGCAGCGCCTACCACAATAAGGGTGTGCAGGAGTTGATGGACGCCATCACGCATTACCTGCCTTCGCCCATCGATCGTGTGGCTTTTGCGTGGGACAACGCCAATGACGGGGCGGAGGTGACGATTACCGCCGATACCGACGGCCCGCTCGTGGCGATGGCGTTCAAGATCGTGGACGAACCCTTCGGACAAGTGACCTATACGCGCGTTTACCAGGGCAAGATGGAACGCGGGAAGCTCTACAAGATCGTGCGTAACGGTAACAGCCAGCGCGTCGGGCGCATCTACCGCTTGCACGCCAACAAGCGTGAGGACATCGACACGGCCCAGGCCGGCGACATCGTCGGCGTGCTGGGCATCGACTGCGTTTCGGGCGATACACTATGTCACCCCGACGTCAACATCTCGCTGGAGAGCATGCACTGCCCCGAGCCGGTGATCTCCATTTCCGTCAAGCCCGAGCGCAATGCCGACCGCGACGCCATGTCCAAGGCCTTGAACCGGTTCTGCAAGGAAGATCCGACGTTCCACGTCCGCCAGGACGAAGAGACCGGCGAGACGATTCTCTCGGGCATGGGCGAACTCCATCTCGATGTCTACGTTGAGCGCATGCGCCGTGAGTACAAGGCGAGTGTCATCGTCGGACAGCCCAAGGTGCAATACCGCGAATCGCCGATGACCGAAACCAAGTACGACTACAAGCACAAGAAGCAGACCGGTGGTTCCGGACAGTACGCCCACGTCGTGGGCCGGTTGGAGCCGCTTCCGCCGGACAGTGAGAAGGAATACGAATTCGAGAACAAGGTAACCGGCGGGCGCATTCCCACCGAGTACATTCCGTCGGTCGACAAGGGATTCCAGATGGCCCGCTCCCAAGGGCCGCTGGCCGGGTTCGAAGTCGTCGGCGTGAAGATGATTCTCGAAGACGGCTCGTCGCACGCGGTGGACTCGTCCGACCTGGCCTTCCAGATCTGCGCCCGCGCCGCCTTCCGCGAAGCCATCCGAAGCGCCAAGCCCGCGCTTCTCGAACCGATCATGAAGGTCGAAGTCGAGGTCCCCACGGAATTTCAGGGCAACGTCGTCGGCGACATTTCGTCGCGGCGGGGCATCATTTCCGGGACGGAGATCAAGGGACCGGCCACGATCGTTCTCGCGGAAGTTCCGCTGGCGAACATGTTCGGTTACTCGACGGAGCTTCGCTCCATGACGCAAGGCCGGGCGACGTTCTCGATGGAATTCGCCTGCTACCGTCGTACTCCGGGCAACATCCAGGAAGAGATCATTGCCAACGCCCGCAAGGACAAGGACCGTGACGGTGCCGTGGCCGGGAAGAAGTAGTCCGGCGGCAGCATTCTAAATCAGCTCGCGCAGCTTGCGCTTGAGGATTTTTCCCGTCGGACCGATGGGCAGGTCTTCACGGATTTCAATGCGCTTGGGGACTTTGAAGCCCGCGAGGATTTTCCGCGCGGCCGTCCGGAGGCTCTCTTCGGAGAGCTCTGCGCCGGGCTTCGGTATCACGAACGCGACGGGGGCCTCGCCGCGAAGATCGTCCGGCACGCCAATCACCGCCACCTGGGCGACGCCATCCTGAGCTTCCAAGGCAGCTTCAATCTCGCGCGGGAATACGTTCTCGCCGCCGATGATGAGCATCTCCTTGGCCCTTCCGGTGATGTACAGCCGACCGGCATCATCGAGCCGGCCGACGTCGCCAGTCCGAAACCAGCCGTCGGAACTCAGGACGGCGCGGGTGTCTTCGGGACGGCGGAAGTAACTCTTCATCACGCTGGGGCCGCGAATCTGAATCTCGCCGTTCTGACCAGCGCCCGACAATTGCCCGTCGGCATCGACGATACGCACCTCGACATTGCAAAGCGGTCGCCCGACAGACCGCGGATCGTCCTCGTCGGACATCGCCACGGAAACGACCGGCGAGGTCTCCGTCAGTCCGTAGCCCTGCCGGATGGGAACACCAAAGCGCTCCAGGAACGCCTGTCGGACGGCGTCGGGCAAGGGTTCGCCGCCGCTGATGGCCAGCCGCACCGAGCGAAATGTCTCCGGCGTCGCCGATTTCATGCGCAGCAGCGCGGCGTACATGCTCGGAATGGCCAGGATGACGGTAATGTCGTGCGCCGGAATCGCGCGAACCACCGCCGCCGGGCTGAAGCGGGGGATCGCGTGTACGGGCGCCGTCAGCGCCAGCGGAACCAGCACGTTGGCCGTCAGCCCGAATACATGGAAAGGCGGCAGAATGTTGAGAAAACGCTGTCGAGGGTCGATTTCCAGTGATGCAATCGCCCCCATGCAATTGCCGTGGAGATTGCCTTGGGTGAGTTCGACACCCTTGGCCAGGCCGGTCGTGCCCGACGTGTACAAGAGGACGGCCGTGTCATCGCCTGCGACGTCCGGGGCGCGGGGAATTCGACGAAAGTAGGAGAAGAACATCGCCCGCTTCAGGGGGAGGTCTTCCAGGAAGAGCGGCTTCGCAGGCAGCTTCCCGGCAAGCTCGGCGAAATGACGAACGGTAATGATCAGGTTGAGGTCGGCGTCCTCCACGATCGGCGCGAGTTCGTCGGGCTGCAGCAGGAAATTGAAGGGGACGGCTACACGCCGCGCCCAGAGAATACCCATTAACGCGGCAGGAAAAGCCGTGGAGGCCGGCAGAATAACGCCCACCCGCTCGGAGCCGGTCCGCCGTTCTACCGTGTCCCGAACAACCAGAGCGAGATTGCGCAGGGCGCGAAAAGTCAATGCCCGCGTGCCGTCGCTGACCGCCACGACGGACGGCGCCCGGCGGGCGGCTTCCAGCATCAGGTCAACCAACATTTACGACCCTCGATCGACAATCACAACGGGCCGAGCGTAGGCGCGGTGGCGCTTCTTGTCCACAAGCCGCCCCAAGGGCCTGCAGACTCTTCCACTGCGCTGCTGCTTGCCTCCCGCCACCACCAATGATCTGGAAGGACCGAAAATAACCACGTTGGCCGGCGCTCGACGGTTGTTCACTGTCTCATATCGAGTCAGGCGGCTAATCGCCCCCTTTCCCCTGGCCGATAGACCCCTACGGGGTGTCCCGTCCGCTTGTACGATCGCCGAACAGCGTTGCACCCGGAGGCCGACGACATGCCAGCCACGGAACCCACACGCGCATTGCCGCCCGAGAGATTACAGGAACTTCGCGCCTGCTTCGCCGCCGAGCGGGAGCTGCGCCGCGGCGTCTGCCTACTCAATGCGGGACGATATGAGGAAGCGCAATCATCCTTCCGCCGCGCACAATCGCTGCGCCCGTACGAAGCGCCGCTTGATTCGGTTCCGAAAATGTTAGCGGCATGTCTTGTGGGACGGGGAAAGTTCGCTGCCGCGGCCGAGGCCCTGTCTGATCCGCAGGAAGAATCCCCGTCCAACAGCAGAGTCATTCGGCACGCCTATGCGTTGTGGAAATCCGGCGGGCGCGAGGAGTCGATCCTCGCGCTGCGCGGCGCCGTGGCTCGCGATCCCGAGTCAGCCGAACTGCATTTCCAGTTGGGGACGCTGCTGACGGAACTCGGCGATTACGAGGAGGCGGCGCTTCGATTCGAGCAGGTGCTGAGCATTCACCGGGATAACGCCGACGCCCTGGTGAGCCTGGCCATGTGCCGCGGCGTTCAAAACGATCCGAAGGCGGCGCTCGCGAGCCTTCAGCGTGCGCAGCAGCTTCGTCCCGGCGATACCGAAATCGCCATGCTGCTGGCTCAGGCCGCCAGCGCTGTTCAGCAGGCGGGCCGTCCCGTACATATCCACGCCACCATGCCCGCGCCGGAGACCGATGACGAGCGAACGATCGAGTCACTTTCCGCGATCACCGCCGGGGAGCCGGAGTTCGTGGATGCCTTCTTGTCGCTCTCCCTGGAAGGCGTTGACGAGGAGGTATTCAGCGTCCTGCTGAAGACGCTCGAGCGCGCGCTGGAGCGCCAGCCCGAGCACGCCGAGCTGCACTTCCATTGCGCCCAGGTGCTCCGGCGTCTGGGCCGCGAGCCGGAAGCCATCGAGGCGCACGAGCGCGCCGTTGCGTTGAATCCGCGGTTCACGCGCGCACTGATTGAGCTGGGGCGTCTCTACGAGAAAACGAACCGTGCCGACGACGCCGTCGCAAGGTTGAAGGAGGCGCTCGCGGCCGGCGCGGAGTACGCCGACGTCTATTATTTGCTGGGCAATCTTTATCGCGATGCCGGGCAGGAGGAAAACGCCCGAAACGCATATGCCAGGGCACTTTCCATTAACGCGAACTACCGTGACGCCCGGGAGGCTTTGGCGGCGCTTACCGCCTGAGTGAAGAAGGAACCATGTCCTGCCTGCTAGAGATACTCGGTCGCGGGTTGCCTGATGGAATCCGCACGGCATTCGGCGACCTGCTGTGCGAAACCGGTGCCGCCGCCGTCGCGCAGCTTGAAGCCCGGAGCGAACATGGAGCGCTGCCGATCGACGACCTTCGTCGCCTGGCCCTTCGCCGACTGGCGGCCCGAGAGCTTGGACCCGCCCGGGAGGTCTTCAACGCTGCCTTGGACATCGAGCCTTTCGACCGCGTTTCCCGGATCGGGCTGGCGTGCACGCTGGACGAACTCGGGCTGACGCGCGACGCAGCCGAACACCTCCAGACCGTTCTCGAGAGACACGAACAGCAGTCTTCGACCTGGTTTGCACTCGGCTTCTGCCAGGAGAAACTGGGCGAGACGAGCGAGGCGATGGCCTCCTACACCGCCGCCATCGATCTGGATGACGAGCTGATTGCCGCGCACGAGCGCCTTGCGGCCATCCATATTCGTCTTGACAACGTCGAAGCCGCCATTCCCCATTACGAGGCCATTTGCACCCTTTGTCCCGATGACAGCGCCCTGGGGCTCAACCTGGCGAATTTGTATCTCCGGGCCGAGCGCTACGAAGATGCCATCTGTCAGTTCCAGCTGGCCCTCCTGGGCGATCCTGGAAACTGGGAAGCGCAGGATGATTTCCTCACCGCCTGCGCCGAATCAGGTCGGTATGAGGAAGCGATCGGCTTGCTCGAGGAGGCTATCCAGCGCGGACCCGAGCGAGCGGACCACCATTTGCGTCTCGGCGATCTCTACCGTGCGGTCGGTGACGACGGCTCCGCGCTGGAATCGTACAACCGCGCGATGGAACTCCACCCGGACAACCTGGAAGCCATTGTGCGATTCGGGACGACACATCTGCGGGGCGGCAATTACGAGGGGGCCGCGCAGGCGTTCAGCAGGGCCATCGAGGTCAACGATCGCCTGCTCACGGCGTATGTCGGACTGGCCATCGCGCAGCGCGCCGCCGGACGTGACGAGGCTGCAAAAGCCAGCTTTGAATCCGCCGCGGAAGTCGAGCCCAACAGCACCATGCTGTTCGGCGAGACGGCCCGGATGTACCTGTCCGTTTCGGCGGCGCGACGGGAGCAACACTATCTCTCCCCGGAGGGCATGGCCGCCGGCGACGAGTCCGATCCGGCCGACGATGTCGTGGACATGGTCCAGCGACAGATCGACGTGCTTCGCGCGGCGGTCGCTCGGCATCCTCACCATGCCGACCTGCGTTATCGCCTCGGACTTCTGCTCCGCTACGGTCGCGACCTGCGCGGCGCGGAGGTGGAGCTCGAGAAGGCGGTTCTGATCAATCCCCACTACCTCAAGGCCTTGATCAAGCTGGGAATGGTCCGCCGGGATCTTGGTGATACGGACGGGGCGATCGAGGCCTTTCGACGCGCACTGTCAATCGATACGGAGTCTGTGGAACTTCATTACCAACTGGGCCTGCTGTACGCCGATCGCCACCAATTCCAGATGGCCGCCGAACGGTTCGAATGCGCCCTGTCCGACAATCCCTCCCGTCAGGATATTCTGGCCAATCTGGCGTTGTGCCTGGATGACATGGGACTCGTCGACCGAGCCCAGGCGACCTGGCGATTTCTTGAAATGCAGAGCGAAACCGGGCCGGTCAGCCCGGGACCCGGTGCCTAGGGACGGCGCTGGGAAAGGCTCTCCGCGAAGCGCTCCAATTCCGCGTTCCTGCCCGAGGCTTGGAGCTTCCCCGCAACGTCCACGACCAGGAACGTCGGCGCAACGATGGGGACATCGATGCCGTCGATGGTTACCTTGTTGATCTTCACGCACTGGGGGAACGGCGTCTTGAACGACTTCATCGCGTTATCGATCTTCTTGCGGTCTCTGTCGACGGATATGCCCAGGACTTTCAGGTTGTGCTGAAAGTACCACGTGAAAATCCGCAGCATACGAGGGGTATCCCCCAGCGATTTGGAGACATCGGCCGACCAGAAGTGCATGACGATCGCGTTTCCCTCGAGATCCGACGTGCGGATCGTCTCTCCTGAGGACGTGACAAACTCGCCGTAGAACGGCTTGTTGAGGCCCAGTGCCTTGAGTAAGGACTCCTGAGCGTCAATGACCTCCGGTGTGGGACCCACTTTCTCCCCGAACCGCCCCAGCGACTGTCCAGCGCCCGCGAGATCCCCGGAATCGATCTGCGTCTTGATGAGCGCCGCGTAGATCTCCGGATTCCGATTGGAGGCCGGGTATTCGCGCAAATAGGCCTCGTACCGGGCGATCAGGCCCCGTTCCCGCTCACTCTCCGGCGTCTTCTTTCGAAGCGAATCCAGTTCATAAGCGCGCAATCCGTAGAAGGCGTTTTCCGCATCCAACTTCGGACTGGGTTCGTTCGTCGCGATCTTTGTCGTCAGCTCAATGAGCGCGTCCAGGGCGGATTCATCTTCCGGAGCGAGTTCGGCCAGGGCGGCAAGCTTGATCATCAGCACGTCGTTACGCTGCGCAGCGTAGGGCCAGCGCTTGAGAAATGCATCGGTCAGATCGACTTTCCGCCAGTTGCGCCGCGTGATTTCCGCTGCTCGTTCCTCGTCGCTGAGGTCCTCCGGGACCTGACTGTCCAGCTCTTGCAGGAGCCTCACCACCGTCCCTTCCGTGGCCGAGGGGGGAAGCTCGACCGGCTGGCGCTGGTCGGCGCGGGTCACCGCGCCGAAGGCCATGACGAGATTCGCAATGACGACGCACAGCAATGTCCTGCCGCGAAGACTCATTACTTTCGTATCACCTGACGGAAAAATGCACTTGCCGCTTACCATGACGCTACCTTTCTTGGTCGTCCTTGTTGCGTTGCATGCCGCCGTTTCGCGGTCGCAGCACGCAATACGGGCGATTCTCCACCCCTTGCCGATCCTCCATCTTGGCAAATCGGCAGCGTGACCGTCAAGCTATCCCCAAGAGGCGACCCGCAAATGTCGTCACGAAGGCGCAACTACCGCCGAATGGCCGACCGTCCGTCGTGCGATGGGCACATCGGCGGCCGGACTGCAGCGGTCGTTCCCGTCTCAGGGGATCAGCACGACTTTGCCCTGAACCGCCCGTGATTCAATGTAACGATGGGCCTCGGCGGCCTCCTCGAGCGGATACCGACGATCGACGAAGGCGCGGATCTTGCGATCGCGCATCAGGTCCAACGCTCGCCGCAGCCCTTCCATGCTTCCCATAAATGAGCCGATGATCTGGTGCTGGCGAAAGAACAACTGGCGGATATCAAGCTCGGTTTTCATCCCGCCGACCAGCCCGAAGTTGACCAGTTTCCCGCCGGTCCGCAGCGAACGCAGGTTGTCCTCGAAAACGCTGGCGCCGACGTTGTCGATCACGACGTCCACACCAACGCCGTCCGTCCAGTCCAGTACCTCATCTGCGAAGTTCTTCCGGCGGTAGTTGATAACCAGTTCGGCGCCCGATTGGCGGCAGATCTCGATTTTCTCGTCCGAGCCCACCGTTGCAGCAACGCGCGCTCCCAGAGCGGCGGCGACCTGCACGCATGCGTTTCCGCTCCCGGACGCGCCCGCCTGCACCAGGACGTGCATGTCCGCGGTCACTCGCCCCAAACGTTCGACGGCGTTCATCGCGGTCATCAGAACGAGCGGCATCGCGGCCACCTCTTCCGACGGGAGTCCGGTGTCATTGCGGAGGAGGAATCGCGTTGGCACGCGAATGTACTCGGCGTTTCCACCCCAGGTGTGGGTTCCAGTCACTTCGAAACTCGGAGCCGCGTTTTCCGGCTCGACGCCCCAGTCCACGGGATCGATCGGGTATCCCGGTGCCACAACGACGGCATCTCCGGCTTGCCACGGTCCGGCGTCGGGCCCGAGCGATACGATGGTTCCGGCTACATCGGCTCCCATCACGTGGGGAAACGCGATGTCCTGAAAAATCGCCCCCATTCGCAGGTACAGGTCGTAGCGATTGATTCCACAGGCCGCGACGCGCACGACCGCCTCGCCCTCGCCGGGCTTCGGGTCGGGCACATCCTCGTAGCGGAACACGTCAGGCTTGCCGAATTCGTGAATGACTGCTGCTTTCATGATTCCCGTTCCTGGCCTGCGGTGTCGATTCCCTTCCGGTCGACGTCGGGCAACCGCCTGCATCGACCGCCGAGATCAACGCCACGTTGCCCTAAAGCATCCTGCCGATTCAAACCGCATTCGACGCCCCACCCGAATCGGACGGCGGATGCGGTCAATCTCTGCGCCGGCTGCGTTCTTTGATTGTCCGAGGCTGCATTATATCGGACTGGACTCCGGTTTCGACACAATTGCCGCCCATCCGCCCGACCCCGGTCCTGGCTGAACATCGCACTTGCCAAATGTGTGGCGGAAGGAGATTCCGTCACGATGGTTTCCGGTAGTCTGATTGTCCCTCGGGAGAGCGCGGCCCAACGGCCTGTGCAGCGTCGATGGGCGATCGCACTGGCTCTGGGCACAATGGTCCTGCTGATCTACGGTTCGCTCTTGCCGCTTCAATTCGATTATGGCCACGCGGAAGGGCTATGGCGCGGCAACCTGACGCCGCTCAGCCTGCATCGCCCAACCCTTGAAGACCTCGTCGTCAACGTGCTCGTGTATGTCCCGCTGGGGTTCTTTGGAGGACTGGCTCTGCGCCGGCACGAGGCTCGCTGCGGCAGGGTACCTGTCCTGTTGTGCGTCGTCTCGCTGGCGGTCCTCTTGAGCCTCACGCTCGAGTGCCTTCAGGCTTTCGTTCCCGCCCGCGTTCCGTCCTGGGTTGATGTGTTCCTGAACGCGATGGGAGGCGCCGTTGGCGCGACGATCGCCTTGGTCGTACGGGAATTCTCCCGGCGGGATGATGGGCGCTTGCCCGAGCACCTCAAACGTCGTCCCATGGCGAGCACAGCCGTCGTGCTGAGTGTCGGGTTGCTCCTCTGGAACCTCGCCCCGTTCGACTTCGTACTGCGAACCTCCGGCATAGCCGAGTCTTTTTTGCACGCCCACTGGTCGGTGATTCCTCAACTTCCTGTGACGAGCATGTCCCGTTTGGTTTCACTCCTGGTACCCGAGTTGGACGGCGCCGTCTGGTTTGCTGTCCTGGCCTACATTGTTGTCTTGGCTTGCAGGGAAACCGGCCGAACGCCGCAATCGGCCGTTCTCTGGAGTATCCAGCACGGCCTGATACTCGCCGTTCTGATCGAATTCCTCCAGCTCTTCACGAGGTCGCATGTATTCGAGGTGTCGGCGATCGTCGTTCGTGTCCCCGCGTCCGTAATCGGAGCCGCCGCAGCCGCGTATGTCGTGTGCGGTCAGAATCGTCTGTCCCAACGGTACAACGTGCATCGCGCGCCGACAGGGTTGCTGATGCTCCTGTTGCTGTATCAGCCCTATCGGCTTGTGGTCTTTGCGCTGTCCCCGGTCGAGGGTGCCGTCGTCGCGAACAGAGTGGTGAACTTTATTCCCTTTTATGCGTTGTGGCGAGAACCGGCAGTCAGCGCCGCTTTGGAGATCGCCGGAGTGATCCTTTCATTCGGGACGTTTGCACTCGTGCTCGGCATGGTGCTTGTACGCATCCACGCGCGCTATCCCTGGGCCAAAACGGTCGCCGTGGTAACGATGGCCGCGCTGGTGCTCGAGTCCCTTCAAACTATCGTACCCGGCCGCACGCCCGATCCCTCCGTCGCCATCCTGGCATTGAGCACGACGATCGCCATCGGCGCGGTCGGCCGCCGGGCGATGCCCGCGGCCGCAGCATCGCCGATGATCTGATCGCGCCGCGGAGACTCGGAGCTGCTGATTGGCTCCGCGACCCTCTGGCCGTCATTTCAGTGCGACCCGAAACTCCATTCCGGTGTGCTGCCCTTTTCGGCACCTCTGTCCGGCGGTATGCTTCATCCAATAGCATCTACCATGCAAACATATTGACGGAGTCCGGCAGATGTCCGCAGCACGCTTCGACATGACCGCACCGGCCGAAGTCTTCCGAAAACGCCGCGCAAAGTTGGCCAAGCTGTTGCAACGACCGCTGGTGATCTTCGCCGGCTACAGCCGCTCTCGGAACTATCCCGACAACCATTACCCATTCCGCGCGGCCAGCAACTATCTTTATTTCGGTGGTCCCCCCATCGAAGGCGCCGCGTGGTTCATCGAGCCGGGCAGCGATGGCGATCGCGGCAGTACGCTGCTTCGTCCCGAGGCCGGCGTGGAATTGGCCGTCTGGTTCGGGGAATTACCCTCGGACGATGAAATCGCAGCCGCGGCGGGTGTCGGCAAGTCGTCACTGGTGGAACCGGATCGACTGGAGTCCCTGGTGCACAACCGCAAGTCGGCTGGCATTGCCGTGCCGTGCCGCGCGTCGCTCGATCGCATGGCCGCCCTGGGCATCGACGAGACCACGCCGGAAGAGAAGCTGGCGATCATCGACATGCGCCTGATCAAGGACGCCCATGAGCTAACCGCCATGCGCCGCGCCGCCGACATCAGCGTCGAAGCGCAGCTTGCGGCGATGCACACCTGCGCCCACGGCCGGACCGAAGCCGATGTCGCCGCGGCGTTGCATGCGGTCTACATCGCTCACCGCGCCCAGCCGGCTTTCCCGCCCATCATTACGGTACACGGCGAAGTACTGCACGGCGGTGACCTGACCGCTACGCTGAGCGACGGCCAACTCCTGCTCGCCGACGCCGGTGCCGAGGAGCCCGGTTGCTACGCTTCCGACATTACGCGCACCTACCCCGTCAGCGGGGCGTTCACACCCATCCAGCGCCAGCTCTACGACACCGTGCTTCGCGCCCAGAGGGAAGCGGTCGAGGCCTGCATCCCGGGGCGGCGCTATCGCGACATTCACGAACTTGCCGCCCGCCTGCTCTGCGAGGGGTTGGTCGAAGCCGAGATCCTCAAGGGGAATCCGGGCGAACTCGCCAAGCGCGGAGCGCACACGTTGTTCTTCACGCACGGGCTTGGGCACCTTGTCGGCCTGGACGTGCACGACATGGAGGACTTCGGCGATCTCGCCGGGTACGCCGCGGGCCGGGAGCGACCCAGACCATTCGGAAGCAAGTTCCTCCGTCTGGATCGCGACCTCGAGCCGGGACATGTCGTCACCATCGAACCGGGCATCTACCTCGTCCCTGCCCTCTGGCAGCAGGATGACCTCGTCCGCCCGTTTGCCGACGCCGTGAATCGTCGCTCGGTTGACGCACTTTTGCGCGATGGTTTCGGCGGCATCCGCATCGAGGATACCGTCGCCGTGCGCGGGCCGGATCAGGCCCCCGAAGTGCTTACGGCACGGCTTCCCAAGGACCCTGAAGCCGTATGTGAGGAAGTCGGCCGGGGATAGCCCAAGGTTCCTGGGCAGGGTGTTCCTGAACGATCTCTCGCGCAGCGACGTGGATTATGGTTCTTTCACTTCTGCCAGGAATCGAACCGGATCACTGTAGACCGTGGGACCCGTCCCGAGGTTCTCCCGCCTGATTTCCTCCAGCGGCATTCCCGTGTCCATTTTCCGAGGGAACGCATCGCCTTCGATGGCGTCCACGTGACCGTCGGCCAGTGCCACGTTGGCCCGGCCCACACGTCCCGGATGACGGTAGCCAATCCGCGAGTCACGATCTCCGAGTCGCGTCTTTTCCTGGTTTCCGGAATAAAGTCCGTCCGCGAGCGCAATGAGTCGGCCCGGCGTCTGGAACTCTTCGAATCGCTGCGTCTTCAGGACCCTGCCGAACGGATCCGGGCCGTATCCCACCGAACCCGTGAAGTGAATGCCCGGCGTGAACGGGCGCCGCGGGCCGATGGGATTGTCGCCGTTGATCCAATAACCCACGCGAATGATCCGGTCGAAGCCGCGCTCCGGAAGTGTCTTCGAATAGTTTTTGGACAGCGTCAGCACTGCCGGCCAGTCCATGTAGCCCTTCGGATGCTCCCGGTTGGTGCCCGTCTGCGTGCCGGCCATGCCCTCCACGTCCAAAGTCTCCGGGCATACGAACGGGTTATCCTTGAGCGAGCCGTTGCCCGTGATGTAAAGCCCGGCGTCCAGGATCGGACCCCAGCCGTCCAGCGGATTCAAAACGCCCACGCTCACACCGTGCATGTTGTACGAGGGCACCACCGCGCCGCTGTTCTGCGACGCGTAGGTTTGAATCGCGGTCATGAGCGACCGGAGCTGTGCCCGGCAAAGAACGGCTTTGGCCTGCTTGCGCGCCGAGGATAGCGCCGGAAGCAGAATGGCCATCAGCAAACCAATGATGCCGATGACCACGAGGAGCTCGAGAAGTGTGAAACCCCGATGCCGTCGCCTCTCCCGATGATCCAGGGGAATCGAATACCGAATTCCTCGGTTCCCCGTTTGCATCGCCTTTCCCCCGCTCCGCTGGGTCGTTATCACGGGCACTGCCGATCCGCCGGTACTGCCGGCCCGGACAAGCAATTCATCACCCCGATTCCGTCAACCAAGTCGACTGCACCGTCTCCATCAACGTCAGCGTATTGGCACTCGCCCGCCGCCACGTCCGCTCCCGAGAAGCAGTTCATCCACACTGCGACGTCGGCCAGGTCCGCCACGTCATCACCGTTAAAGTCAGTCGGCGCCTCGCCGCGCATGGGGCGATCGAACCGCAGCGCCCGATTGTTGCCCGTGTCCAGAACGTATACGTTGGCCGCAGAATCCGTATCGACGCCTGTGGGCCCGAACAGCCCGCCTGCGTCCGTCATGAACGGACCCAGCCCGTGGTTCTCGCCATTCGAGTTGAGTTCACTGAATTGTCCAAAGACAAATCCCGGCAGCGACGGCCACTCCAACGGCCTGCGAAACACCACAACGCGGTTGTTGCCCGAGTCCGCCACGAGCAGCCGACCCAGCGGGTCAATCGCCAGATCGATCGGCAGATGCAGCCCCTCATCCGGCCCGCCCGCGTTCGCCGATCCGCCTGCGAAATCCGCCTGCCCGTACACGGCGTCGGCTGTCGTGTCCGTGTTCAGAGGATCATCAAAGCGCAGCACCCGATGGTTGTTCCAGTCGGCGATGTAGAGATTGCCATCCGCGTCCAGCGCCAGGCCGATGGGGTTGTACAGATTGTCGGCAGTAGGGGGGCCGCACGGCGTATCCGCCCCGTTTACGCATGCCGCGCCCTCCGCGATATTCTTCACCAGCCGTGTGAAGTCATCCAGCTGCCCGAAGACGACGTCTGCGAACGGCTTGTTCTGCGTGGGATTGCTGTAGTGCAGCACGCGGCTGTTGCCCGAGTCCGCCACGTAGACATCCCCGCCGCGCACCAGCACCCGACCCGGAAACAGGATGCTGTCCGCACTCGCGGAGTCTTCAAAAACGCCGAAGTTGCCGAGATCGCTGGTGAAGTCCGGCTGGCCGATGACCAGGTCCGCCACGCCGTCGTCCGTCACGGGGTTGTTGAACTTCAGCACGCGGCTGTTGAACGCGTCCGTCACCCACAGGTTGCCGGATTCATCCACGTCCACGCCCTGCGGGTAGTAGAACCCGTCCGCACGCGCCGTCGTCGATCCGCGATTGGGATCGCCGCTGACGAAATCCGGCTGGCCGACGACGAGGTCGGCCGCCGCGCCGCTGAGCACGGCTTCCGCGTCAGGCCAGCTCAACACGCGGTTGTTCTCCGCATCGGCGACGTACACCCGGCCGTCCGGTCCAATCGCCATACCCGCCGCGCTGGACGGCGCCATGTTCGCCGCATTCGCCGTCCCCGACGGCGCGTTCGGATCATTGACGGTAAACGAGCCTTGGCCGAGCACGGCGTCCGCGGTCGTATCGAAGGGCTCCGCCAGGCAGGGCCGCAAACACGCCGCCGGCACGATCGCCGCGATGAGCAGATGCACCATCACCGCCGCCCGTGCCCGACGGACCCCATTGAGCGGGCGACGCTCCCGCGCCCCGGCAATCCGCCCCGCCGATCGCCCGACGAGCGCGTTTCCCCCCGTCCCCCGATCGTCCGCCATCACCCCGTTCTCCGGCCTTTCCTTGCCCGATCCTCACCAAACGGCCGATATTCTAACCGCTGATGCAACGGCAAGCACGCGGTTCGAGGTTGAGAATTCCCGTCACCTGCGCGGATGTTGCCGGATCGGGACTTGGCGAATGCCTGAATTCTACGGACTATTCTGCTCTGAACCGCTGGACGCCCACGGGGTCTCCGCTCCAACGCCGATCATCAGGTATCGCGACTTGCTGTACGAGGCGGCCAGTTGGAACACGCCCCGGCCCGTGGTGGCGAAGCCCGAGTGGCACGCGGCTGACCTGTTTCTCCGGGTGGGCTTCATCTTGACGAACCTACGGCATGCAGCAGGTGGCATAGTGCGGTTCCATAACGGGCGCGGCACGGCCGAGCGGTAGATCAAAGAGGGCAAGAACGCCGTAAAGTAGACGCGCCTGAGCTGCTGGGACTTCGTGGACAACCAAGTCCAGTCGCAACTCTTCGCGCTGGCGTGCAATCTGGGAAACTTCCTGCGCCGCCTTGCGCTGCCGCGGGCGTTCGGCGCACAGAGGCTGATCTTGCATGTGGATGCTCGAAATGGGTGCGATAACGATTAGGAGGTTCGGCGGCATTGCCGGACGACGGTCATTGGAGAGACGTTGGATGGGAGGGCGACTGGTTGTCTTGAGCATTGGATGTCGTCGCCAGGCACAGGTGATGCGGGTGCAGTTGGAATACTTAATGCGAGTGGAGAATTAAATGAACTTTGAGAAGGAGTACGAAAGCGTGCTGGTCGACGTCGAGCGACAATTTCGAGGTTTTGACCTCGTAGTCAGGGACGGCGGCCACACGGGCAATTCGAGCTACATAAGTAAACACCGCCACGAATACTTACGAACGCTTCAGGATGTGGACGCCTTCTTTGGCAAGTCGAGAGATAAGAGTATTTTCGAAATTGGCGCATTTTTTGGCGTCGTGGCCATAGCACTTGCACGACTCGGTTATCGAGTCACGGCCTCGGATGTCCCTGAATACATGGGCCTTTCAGCTCAGCAGCAACGCTTTTCTCAACACAATGTAGCGATTCACCAGATGAATCTTCGGGACTACGTGATTAGTCTTCCGAGTGAATCCATGGACTGCGTAATAATGTGCGAGGTATTGGAGCATCTTAACTTTAACCCGCTTCCCCTTTTCAAGGAGGTTAACAGGGTATTGCGGAATGACGGGTTACTCTACATCGCGCTTCCCAATGGAGCACAGATTCGGAACCGTATAAATATGGCTCTTGGTAGGCCCATCGGGTTAAAAATCGACGAGTTCTTTGATCAGCTCGACGCGAATCATGAGCTTGTAGCAAACGGACATTGGCGAGAATACACTATGGCGGAAATTCGATCGATTTTAGAGCCATTGGGATTTCGGAAGCACAAGTCTTATTACTTCAGCCTTGGAGAGTGTGAGCGCAAACGGTCGTTGCGTAAGTTGATGGGAAGATGGTTCTACCGGCAGTTTCCTTTCTTCAAGGAGAATCAGACCAACCTCTACGTAAAGGAGAGAGCGACTCCGATCGTCTTTGACATTCCAGGGACTGTGCACCCTACATTGCGAAAGCTCTGACGAAAGTTTGGCCCGTCCATTGGACGAGTTACACGTGAGCGTGCGTGTTCTTCGATCTTTTTGTCGAAAACGCAAATACAAGGCGACGCGACTACCCAAGACGGAAAGTAGATCGTTCCTCCGATTTCACAAGCCTTCGCGCTGCGATGCGCCCATTATTGACCAATTTCACTGGAGATCGTCGGGCAGTTGATACCCCAATCCTCCACGAGGTTTCGCACCTTCTCCACTAACGGGAGGTATTGCTTGAAGCACGCCGCCTGAGTGCCATGCTGGTACGTAAGGCAATAGGTGCGTTTCTCCCCACGGAGTAAGAAAAGAGCGTCCCTGACGCAGGCAATCACGTCGGGAACAGGTGGTGTCCTAATTCCACTCGATTCATCTCAGATCGAATCTCAATTCCGCTCAAACGCGCCCATATCCGGCGCAGACCCGACGGGCCGATGAACGTGCAGGATGTCCTCCATGGCAGTACCGGAATGGGTGCCGCTGTTCACGGCCGGACTCGCAGCCTGCAAGGTCAGGTTCAGCGGGCCATCGGCGAATAGTGGATTGGCCAACAGACTGCCCGTTCCCTTCCCCAGCGCCTGCCATTCACTGAACGCATAGCTGCTGCCATTCAGCGTGAAGATCCTGCCGTTTGACTGCGTCGGAAAGTACCAGAGGTTGTTGGACGCCTGCACCGCGTCTGTCGGGACGTACGCAAGATCAAGCGCCTTGACGACCGGCGTCGTGGCCTGCAAGACAGCGCCGATGTTGTTGCGAATCACCATCCCCTGGGGCGCATTCCCGGTGTCCGAAACGCGGACCAGCGTTGTGTCCACGTTCAGGTTGCGCCAGCTCGTATTGTTGTAAATGTGCCAGTTGTTGAACGTGCTGAATCCCGGCACGGGGGAGCCCAGTGCGACCCAGGACCGCGTATCCAAAAAGAGGTTGTTCCGGACGGTGACATCGTTGGCGCCCCTGGACTGGATGGCGTCTTGTCCGCCCGCCGAGGTTCGGAAGTCAAAAACGTTTCGCTCGAAGATCACGTCTTCGACGAGCTGACGACTTGCCACGTTCTCCGGACCGACTGAGCAGATCCAGGCGCTTTCACCCGGCGGGACCCAGGCGTTTCCGGCAACAACCATTCGGGCAGACTTCAATTGGTCGGTCTCGCCTGCGCCACAGAGCTTCAGGTAATGACCTCGCGAATTGCCATTTCGAAACGTATTGTGAGAAATTACAGAATGCGTAATGTACGTTCGAACGAGATGTTCGCTTACGACGCGATCAAATGTGCACCCGATGAAGCCAATGTGCTTCGGAGGAGCGTTTCCCGTTCCGGAACTGTAATAGATGCCGTAGTCATCCTGATCGGCGAGCGTTGAATCGGCGATGATCGAGCCACTTGTAAAACCCCATCCCGCGCCGATTGCTGTCCGGTATTGCCGGACGGTAATTCTCAGAATAACGAAGTCCTTTCCAACACCCAGTGCCGTCCCGGCTTGCGTTCCCGCCGGCGGGCCCCGAAACTCCAGGTCCATCAGCCGCACGTCACTTGTCGTGCTCTTGAACTCCAGCGTCGTGCTCTCGTGCAGCGTCTGGATGACCGGGTCCGCGCCCGTGCCGTACGCCCCGAGGATGTACGGACCGGTCTTGTTGCTGATTGACGTCGACCCGGCAAAGGCCTGCGTTGCATTGAACGCATCTCCCCGCCGCAGCAGCACCCGCCGCGGGCCGTTTGACAGGAACAGCATGGTGATGGCCTTTTCCCAACTCTTGAACGCCGTCGCCGGCGTCAGGCCGTTGTTCGTATCGCTGCCGGCCGACCCCGTCGACTGCCCGTTCTCGTTCACGCCGCTGGCCGCGTAATACGTTGTTCCCGAGAACCGCGTCACGCTGATGATCTGCTGGGCCGTCGCGGTGACGCCGTTGGCGTCGCGAACCGTGAGCGTGACCGTATAGTTTTTCGAGGCAACTTCGTTGCACGTCTGGCCCGAAGGGCAATTCCCGTCCGTCTGGCAGCTCGCCCCCGATCCACTGCATGTGCGCGGCAGTTCGAATACGTGGGCGACCATCGGTCCGGAGTCCACGGCCGTGCTGAGCGGGTTGCACGATTGTCCCGGAGCGCAGTCACTGTTGGTCGAGCAGGGCATGGCCGTGCCCGTGCAGCGCTTTACGTTCTTGAACGTCGCGTTCGGATCGCCAAAGTCCCATTCGTAGTTCAGTTCGTGGAATGGGCGGCTGGTACTCGGACTGGTCGTACCGCTGGCGTCGAAGAACACCCCGAATGGCGAAACGCCCGAAGTCCGCGTCGGAACCAGCGAGATGGTCGGTGCCGGTCCCGGCCCCTGGGCAACGGACATGCTCACGATGATGGCAATTGCCGAACCCGTGCTCGGTGTCACGGTAATGGTCCCCCCGTAGGAATTGTCCGCCAAGCCCGTCCGATCGACCGCAGCCGTGATCGTGTCACTCTCGCCCGTGCTGGTTCCACTCGTTGGCGACGCCGATAGCCAGGCCCGGTTATCACTGACAGTGTAGCTTAACGATCCGCCCCCGCAATTCCGCACCTGAAAGGAAAGCTGGGATGTAACCAGCCCGAAGTTCAGTGAGGTTGTGCTCACGCAGAGGCTGGGCGGCTCGCACCCGTCCGGCGTGCCGTCGTCGTCCGCATCCGCGGCGTCGTCGAACCCGGGACAGGCGTCGTTACAATCCGGCACTCCATCGGAGTCACTGTCCACCTCGGATACCCCGCAGCCACACACGCCGGCCGCGATCTTTGCCGGGTCGGCCGGGCAGGAATCGTTGCAGTCCGGCGTGCCGTCTCCGTCGGAGTCCGTATCCGGGACGCCGCAGCCGCACAATCCAGGATCAGTTTTCAGCGGGTCATCCGGGCAGGCGTCCGACTCCGAGCCACCTCCCCCACCCCCGCCCGGAAGCGTGACAGCCGGCGAGACGGTCACCGCGACATCGTCGAATCCCGACAGGTCGTCCTCGAAAACGGTCAGCACAAAGGTCAGCACCTGAGGTTCGGTTACGGGCGGGGCAACGAAGCTTGGCCGGGCCGATTGGGCATCACTCAGCGTAACGCTTGGTCCCTGTGTCTGGACCCACTCGAACGTGAGTGTTCCCCCGGCTGACGGCAGGCTTGAACTGCCATCGAGCATGACGGTCTCACCGGCCGACGCCTGAAGGTCCGCACCGGCGATCGCCGTTGGCGGGGCTGCAGCGTTGTCAATGGAGTCGAGGACTTCGACGATCACGACATCCTGTGAGGTGTTCGTGCCGTCGTCGACTTGCAGTTCAAACTGGAGCACGGTGTCTCGCGTAACATCTGGCGCGGTGAAGGTCGTCAGCGCCGCTCGCGGATTGCTCAACGTGACCGACGGGCCGGACCCGACCTGCGCCCAACTGTAGCTCAAGGAAACACCTTCCGGATCGCGGCTCCGCGCGCCCGACAGCGCCACGACGTCCCCTTCGAATGCGACCTGGTCGGCTCCGGCGTCGGCACTCGGCGGCTCATTCGGGGGTGGAACCGTCACGACCAGCGTCAGCGTGAACAGCGCTTCACCGGAGCGGTCGACGGCGCGAACAACGACAAGGTGCTCTCCGGGCTCAGAAAAAAGGTGAACCTGGGAGCTCCCAAAGGCGACGACGCCGTCGCCGAAATCCCACTCGAATTGCAGGGCGGTGTCGTTGATGGGCTGACGGGCTGGCGCCTTGACCGCAAAGTTCCATTTTCCGGCGTTTTCCGGATCCTGCGTGGCTTCAAGCTGAAATTCGGAAGGATCGAGCCCGGCCGGGTCGATGACGTCATTTGAACCGTTGTCGTTGGCGAGCGAGGAATTGTCATTATCCGGTGTGGCGGGGTCATCCACGATGGTGCTGGGCAGGCTCGAGCGTGAGTCGGCGAGCAGACCCCCGCATCCGGGGAGGTTGGACAGAAACAGTGCGGCGAATATGAGCGGATATTGGAACGCGGACCAGGCGCGCGGATTCCAGGCCACGGCTGCTTCTCCCCCCTGAAGCCTGCTAGTCGCAACCGGCCTCCGCTGGGCGCAAATGACTTCTGCGAGCAGGCGGTTCCGAATGATCCCGGACCCCTCTTTATCAGGTTAAGATAGGTTGAGTTTCGGGGAGGGGCGGATTCGGAATTCCTGGGACGACGGGGGGCAGGCGCCTATAAAACAGTGTATGCCGCCAACCCCGATGCGCCGGCGCAAGTGCCGATAACACCGTTGGCCGCTTGCCGACAATCCGAACGCAGAAGCCCGAGATGACGTTGCCTGCCAAAGAAATAGCCGCTGCCAGCGAAATCCCCTTGCGACGGGGGCCTTCGATCGACGCGTTTGATGGTCGGTGGTGTGTTCTTCACACCCGATCACGGAATGAGAAGGTCATCGCCGCCGAGCTACTCCGCCAGGGCGTGGCCCATTTTCTCCCGCTGATCCGGGTGCCGCGCATCTACGCCGGGCGCCGCCGCACCGTGGAGATTCCCCTGTTTCCCTGCTACGTCTTTCTCTGCGGTGCTGACGCTGAACGGCAGATCGCCCTTCGAACGGAGCGTGTGGCCAACATCCTCGAAGTGCCCGACCAGGACGGCCTTCGCGCCGACCTGAGCCGCATCCAGCAGGTCGTGGAGAGCGACGTGCCCGTCGATCTCTATCCCCGCCTCCGCTCGGGCGTTCGATGCCGCGTGATTTCCGGCAGTCTTATCGGACTGGAGGGCATCGTTCTCCGGCGCCGCGGCCCCTGGAAGGTCTTCGTGGGCGTTCAATTCGTCGGCCAGTCCGCCGAACTCGAAATTGATTCGAGCCACCTCGAAGTCATCGACTGATTACCAGCATTGAGAATCAGCCTGCCGCCGCGGCCGGACGACCCTGGTGCGCTTCGCCGTAAGCTCCTGCGGCTCGTCAGGGCGCATTTTTCTGGACCTGCCCCCCAGAATCGGTCGAAAGCTAGGGTGCGGCCGGACGCAGCGCACGCGTACCCGCGCTTCGGGCCGGCCTAACGTTCCGATAAGCGATTTCTGGTCAAGAGGTGAATGGGTCATGAAGCCGCCATTCCAAACAGATCTGCGTCTGATCGAGACTCGTCTTGGCACATTTCTCGCAGTTGCTCTGGCTGCTGCATTCGCCGGGACCGGCTGCGCGCCGGATCATCGTATCTCGCTGGACAAGTTCGTTGCCATGCAGCACGCCGTCGAGTTGCTTCCCGTGGACGCTCCGGTGACGCCGCCGCAGGTGAATATCGATGATGTCCTCGGACCCTACGTGGTCGGTCCGAATGACGTGCTATCCATCAGCATGGTCCGCGCCGACCAGACCCCGCTGTTTCCGATGACGCATGTTCGCGTCGACCGCGACGGCGAAATCGAGCTGCCCATTGTGGGATCTCTGAAGGTCTCCGGGCTGGCCATGGATGAAGTCGACCGGCGCATCCGCGATGCGTACATCCCGGCAGTGGTCACGGAGGGCGTTGTCTTTACCGACCTTGTTGCTCCGGATACGTCCAACGTCCTCGTCACGGGTGCAGTGACAATTCCTGGATTCGTCCCGCTGCGCCGCACGGAACGAAACATCGTCTTCGCCATCGTGGCCGCGGGCGGCGTGACCGACCTGGCTTCAGGACAGGCCACGCTGCGACGCATCCGCAACCCATACGAGCCCGAAACCTACCAGCTCAAGGATCCGCTGAGTTTTCAGGAAGCGCTGGCGGCCGAACCGCTCGAGGCCGGGGACATGATCTTTGTGGACGCGGCCCGACCCAACACCGTTTTCGTCGGCGGACTTGTCCTGCAAACCGGTCCGCAGAGTTATCCGGCGGGCACGGACGTCAACATCCTCCAAGCCTTGGCCGCCGCCGGTGGAACGCGGCCCGACCTCACCCCGCGCGAGGGAACGCTTATCCGCCGGCTTGACGACGGCACCGACGTGCAGGTCAAACTGAATCTTCACCGCATCGCCCGGGGAGAGGATCCCAACATCGATCTTCTGGCCGGCGATATCCTCTGGGTGCCCGACACGCTGGGAACACGCGTGCAGGATTTCATCAACCGCAACTTCTTCATGCGGGCGGGCGTCAGTGTCACCTACAGCGTTACGGGTGTGGAATACCTGAACCGCGCGGGTCAGCAGAGCGGCCGGGGATTCGATCAACAGAGTACATTTGATCCGCTGGGCTTCCTGAACCGGAACTCCGCGCTCCAGAATCTGACCAGCCGTCCCGTGCAGTAAGGGATATGCGGTCCGCTGTGCGGACCATCCTCCAGGCCGCCGGTGCAACATCGTCAGCGTCGGCGAAATTGAACACACGTCGTTCCGTCACCGAATGGACGTGACCTCAAGTGTTCCCAAGAACGCGTCACCCTCAGCGCTGATCACGCGAAGGACAATCGTGTGCGCTCCGTCCTCTCGGGCGGCACTGCGCCATCGGTAGCTGACTCGACTGCTGGTTCCCGAAACGGCCTGGGTCAGAACCGTTTCCCCATCGATAATCCACTCGATGGTCGCCAATCCGTCGCCCGACGCCACGTCGGCCGAGATGGTCACATCGCCTTGAACAATGGAACCGTCGCGCGGCGACCGGAACGACACCGTTCCGGATGGGTCCGAACCGCGCGAAGTCAAGAACGTGACGCGAACCGAAGCCGCATCGCTGCGGTTCCCATTCGTGTCCGTCGCTACGGCGGTGATCTCGTGCTCACCGGTGCCGAACGCGCTGGGGTCAACCGCAAACAAATAGGGCGCTCGCGTGTCCACCGCGAACGCCGCGCCGTCGATGGACAGCACCACGTCCGCCACCCCGCTCTCGTCACTTGCCGAAACGCGAGCTGCAAACAACCGGCTCTGCCGGCTTCCGCTGCGGGGTCCCAGGACGCGGACGCGCGGGGGAGTGTCGTCACGAGATTCGACGGTTGCGGCGGCGGCGCTCACCGCGGCCCCTGCGTCGACCCGGCCGTAGCCGAACGTGTCATCCCGACCACTGTTGCCCAGATCGGCGGAAGTGTCTCGAAGGAGTTGGGCAATGGTCGTCGGGCGAAGCTCAGGATTCGCCGACCACATCAGCGCGGCCACGCCCGTGACGATGGGCGCTGCGAAAGACGTTCCCGTCGCGGGACCGTACCCGCCGCCAAGCGATGTGGTCTCGATGGCGGTTCCCGGAGCCACGAGATCAACGAACGGTCCACGATCGGAAAACGGCGCGATTCGCGTGTCGTCCACGAGTGCGCCGACAAACAGCGCGGCGTCGAAGCCGTCGGCGTCGCGGTATCGACCGCCGTTGCCGGCGCTGATCACCACGAGGGAGCCTTGAGCCTGGGCCCGCTCGGCCGCGGCTTGGACGATGGAATTCGACCAGAGCGGCGCGAAACTGACGTTGATAACATCCGCGCCTTCCTCCTCCGCCCGGAGAATGCCGGCCGCAAGATGGCGGCTCGTCGACCGTCCCGTG
This sequence comes from Phycisphaerae bacterium, assembly GCA_024102815.1. Classification (NCBI taxonomy): domain Bacteria; kingdom Pseudomonadati; phylum Planctomycetota; class Phycisphaerae; species Phycisphaerae bacterium. The sequence goes on along the minus strand of JAGFJJ010000011.1, from coordinate 25,176 downwards.
CCGTCCGCGGCGCGAATGGCGACGATCGGGCTTCCCCACGACACACCGGCGACACCGGTTGCGTTGTTCGACGCTGCCGCGGCGACGCCGGCGGCTTGCGTCCCGTGACCCGCCTCGTCACCAAAGTCGCCGCTTTCATCGTAAACGTTCCAGCCCGTCAGGATCTTGTCTTGAAGGTCGGGGTGCGACTCATCGATTCCGCTGTCCACAACACCCACCACGATGGCGTCGTCGCCCGTACTGATGTCCCACGCCTCGGGAAGATCGATGAAGAATAGGTGTGTCTGGTCTGCGATAAGCGAATCATTGGCCACGCGCTCGGCCGTAAAGACATAATTGCGGTGGATTTCCTCGATCAGACCGGATTCCGCGAGCGAGGCCGCAACCTCGTCCGTGGCGCCTTCGGCCGTCGTAAGAACCGTGACGCCGATCTCCGGCAGAGTCTTGGACGCCGCCGCCCCGGCCGCCGCATACACGGCGTTGATCTTTTCTTCTGACGCACCCGGAAATGGTTGTACCAGGAGCTCTGATTCAACCACTGGCAACAAAGCCAGATCGGGATCGGTGTCATCTGCAAAGACCTTGGTGGCGGGAAGTTCATCCTCGCTGGGTGATGCATTCGGTACCGTGGTCGTACCGCATCCCATCAACATCGCCGCCACAAGTCCGGCGAGCCCAATTCGATATCGACTCCGAGCCAATGGACTACCTCCCTACGGTCGTTGAAGCGAGTTCGGCACCATCAAGATCGAGAACCCGATGGACGAGGCGGCCCACAGATTCTCGGACGCCGTACTCCAATTGCATTTGTCCGTGGGCGTATCGGCGGGCCGCTTTGGCGACTCCCGCCCGCGTGGAAAAAAGCCTCAGCCCCGACGGCGGGGGCCTTCCAAGTCTACGGTCCGGCAGCCCGAATCGGTCATAAGTGCTTATCGGAGCATGGTTAGCAATATTTGCGCAATTTTTGCAGGGTCAGTATTGATTCCGATATTCCAGTGCTGTTATCATGCCCCCCGGCCGGAGGAAATCCCGGATTGTGAAACCGTAAACGGAAGTTCACCGCGCAACGATCGCGCAGGTTAGGGGAAATGATCATGAAGCGCTTTGCGTCTCTCGCAGTTGTGGCCGTTGTCTTGGGGCTGGCTCAGTCCGCAATGGCGGTCATGGTTCCGGACGTTCTTTATCGCCTGCACAACCACCCGGACGGGAACCTCGTTCCTCCGCCGTACGGTCTGCGCTTGGACGGACTCGATGGGAACACGAGCCATCGGTTCACGTTCGATTTTGATTATGACGACGGCTCGATGCAGTCGGCCATGTACCTCGATTTCGATCTGGGTGCGGGCACGATCCACATTTTCGGTGACGTCTACGGTGGCCAGGATACAGGAAGCGGCTACGGAGCCGGGACTGCGGGCTGGTGGAAGGTGGACTTCACCTACACCACGAACGTGACCAGCGCCGCCGACGGCTACAACCTGGATGACGTTCGCGTTACGGACGAAGACGCCGCCAATTCGGGAACGATCACGGCCCAGTTCGGCAGCATGCAGTCGTACAACCTGGTCGACAAATCGGACGGGAACTTCAGCTTCCGTTTCGGTGACGACAGCTCCGCTCCCGGTCACCGCGGTTTCGCGGGCATCAGCGGCTGGGGCTGGCTCACGCACGACGGCTACAAAGATGCGGCCGGGAATCCGGTTCACGTTACGTCCTCGGACTGGCTGTTCACCGCTCGCCCCGCTCCGGTGCCGGGCGCCGTGATTCTCGGCCTCGCGGGCTTTGGCCTGATCGGCCTGCTTCGCCGCCGCATCGCGTAGGCATCGTCCTCTGAGAGAATTCAAGAGAGCCCGGGTTCCGTAAATGGAACCCGGGCTTTTTCGCGCGCCGCGCAGTAGCTCTCGCCGTGACAAATCCAACTGGAACCGCCAGAAATACGAAATAAAGCGCTTGCCGAAATCGTCTAAACAAAGACGGGGACTTGGTCATTTCCTCCTGCGAGCGATACGGAGCGGCGGATGAACCGAGCAATGCTCTTTCTTCGGCTTGTATTCCTGTTTGTCCCCTGTGCGTTCACTGCGGGAAAGGCCATCGCACGTCCGGTCGAGGTGCCGGCAGTGTCACGGTCGACCGAACCCGATTCCGGAACGTTCGAGGCAGCCGGTCCCGAGCACCGCTTCGATGAGATTCTCCAACGCATTCGCCGCGGCGGATTCTTCTCCTCGCGCGCCGGCCGGGAGCAATGGAACAACCTCGTGCAGACGCATCGGGCGGCCATTGTCGCCTCGAGCTCGCACGCGGAATTCGCCGATCGGCTCAACGCACTCATCGCGGCGACAGGTCAGTCGCACTTTCAGTACTTCACGGACGACGAGCTGGACTATTGGTTGCTTTCCAGCGCGCTGGAGCGAGGCGGCGCGCGTCTGCTCGTGGACCACGTCGGTATCATCCCCAGTCGCATTTCCGGTCGCTGGTTCGTTGCAGGAATCCTGGAGTCCTCTCCGGCATCCGACGCCGACATTTGTGTCGGAGATGAGCTGGTTGCGGTCGACGACGGGCCATTCACCCCGGTCGAGGCGTTTCGCGGAAGGTCCGGTCGTCCGGTTCAAATCGAACTGCGCCGGACGCCCGGGCATTCGCATTTCGTGGAACTCGTTCCGGTGCGGGAGTCGATGACTGCGGCAATCCATCGAGCCATGCGGGCCAGCATTCGCTCGTTCGTACGCGACGGGCGCACGTTCGTCTATGCCCACGTATGGACGCTCCTTGGTGCAGGACGAATGTTTTCCGATCTGGCTGCGGAAGCGGCCGACGCTGACGGCGTCATCCTCGACTTCCGCGACGGCTACGGAGGGACCACGACGGCGGCGACGTGGTTTCTGCTCGGACGGGGACCTTCTCCGGTGGGCGGTCGGTCGCTTTCCCCGCCGGCTTGTCCCATGGTCGTGCTGACAGGAGCGGGAACCCGCAGTGCCAAGGAAATCGTGGTCAACGCGGCGCGGGACGCGAACCGCATCATCATGGTTGGTGAGCGGACCGCCGGGGCGGTCACGACGGTGGATCTGGCCCACACCGGACCGGTCGGCCTGGACGGCTACCTCATGCTTCCCGGCCAGCGTCTGTCGCTCGAGGGCAAACCGCAACAGCCCGACTTCGCCATGTCCCGCAAAATTCCCTATGCCGCTGGGGCGGACCCGCAGCTTGAGCTCGGAACGGAAGTCCTGTCCGCGTGGCTTGTCACACACTGATCGCGGGAGTTCGACGCCACCGCGTGCCTGATAAGCGAGCCTAACGCAGTTCGTGCCAGAAGCGGTCTAATCGCGGCAGATACCACCATTGCGGGTCAAGCGAGAGCGCAACGTGTCGGGTCCGTCCGACGATGAGCGATCTTGGCACGCAGCCAAAAGCACGCGAGTCCCGACTCTCCTCCCGATTGTCTCCCATCACGAAGTAATGGCCGGGCGGGACGTCCACAGGCCCGAAGTCGCCTGACCGGATGGCGAACGGAACGCGCATTACCGCGTGCTCTGTGCCGCCAAGCGACTCCGTGGCGAATCCATGGGTCCGACGATCCTCCGTCGTGACCGCTTCGATGTCTGCCTCGTTCGCCGACGAATACGTCGCGGCGACGCCGTTCACCAGCAGGACGCCGTTGAGCGCGCTGATCGTATCGCCCGGCACGCCGATGACGCGCTTGACCAGCCGCTGTCCCGTGTTCGGCTCGAAGAGCACAACGACCTCGCCGCGCTGCGGTTGTGACCACTCCGCCAGCCACCAGCCCATTACGGGCACACGCAGCCCGTAGGCAAGCTTGTTCACGACGATTCGATCGCCTTCGACGATCGTTGGTTTCATGGAGCCCGTGGGAACCACGTTCCAATCCGCCACGGCCGATCGGAATGTCGTGCAGATCGCCACGACGATAACGATGGGCTTGATCCATTCGCCCCACAGAAAGCGTGCGCGTCGGCGCCATCTCGGCCTACATGGTGTCGGAAAAGCTGACGACCCGCCGGGCGATTCCAAATCCGTCTTGTGTTCGGTCATCTCTTATCCTCGACATGGGAGGAATAGCTTGATTCAGAAAACGGGAGTCGACGTCGACCGGCGCACCAGCCGCCGTCACAAGTACGAACGGCGGGAGCGCCATGACGCTCCCGCCGTGTATTTCATCGCTCTTGAAAATATCGGGTGATCGACATGGAAACGTCACCCCAGTTTCGATCTGACCCGCTACGGTGCCCACGGCAACGCGGGAGCCGGCGTATTCCGCATCGGCAGCGAAGGCAGCACGGATACGCCCGGCACCGTCGCGCCCTCGTAGAAGGGCGGTACCGCCATCCAGCACAGCGGCTCGATCCTCGACGAGAACAGCTTCAACTGCGCGTCAAACGGCAAGGCCGGTGCCGGCGAGGCCGCTTGCGAGAACACACTTACCGCCTGGGCCGCGGAGACCGATCCGATGCCTTCCAGCAGCTCGCCGAGACTGCTCGCCCGGGGGTAGTATACGATCCGCACTTCAGCGCTCGGCGGGATGTTGGCCATCTCGCGGGCGGCGTCGATGGCATCGGAAAGGCTGCCAAGTTCATCAATGAGACGCAGCTCCTTGGCTTGGCGACCCGTGTAGATGCGCCCTTCGGCGATCTGCCGCACGACCTCGGCGGGCATGCGCCGTCCGGTCGCCACGCGATCGACGAACACGGAGTAGAAATCACTGATGTAATCCTGAAGGAACTGCCGCTCCTCCGGCGAGAGCGTATCCAGTCCGGAGCCCAGCAGTGCGCGCTCGCCGCGCTGCATCGTGGTCATTTCATAGTCCATGCGGTTCAACATGGACCGCATCGACGGGAAAATGCCGATCACGCCGATCGAACCCGTGATGGTCGTCGGATGGGCGAAAATCTTGCGTGCCGGACACGCGATGTAATATCCACCCGAGCCTGCAACCGAGCCCATGCTCACCACCAGCGGCTTGACGTCGTCCAGGGCGCGAAGCTCTTGCCAGATGACGTCGGATGCATATCCCGACCCGCCCGGCGAGTCGACATGCATGACCACCGCCTTGATCGAATCATTCTTGCGAAGCTCACGGACGACCTTCACGAAGTCTTCCCGGGAAATAACCTGGGAAGCGAAGCTCGGCCCCAGCGTCATGTCGATGATCGGACCGCGCGCCTGGAGCACCGCGATCTTGGGACCCACCGCCTTCCGTGCTTCTTCCTGCTCGCGGATCTGCTCGTTGATGAGCTCCATCAGGTCCTGGAGCGAGTTCACGTTGGCCAGGCCCTCTTCTCGCGATTTCTGGAGCCGGTACTTCCCCCGCCGCAGGACCTGCTCCTTGCACTCGTCGTAGTACGCCAGGCGATCCACAAGGCCGCGCTGGAGGGCCTCGTCGGCGCGAAACAGCGCGTGGTTGATGGCGTCCTTGACGGCCTCGGGGGACAGCTTCCGCGCCGTGCCGATCATCCGCATGTAGTCGCCGATCCATCCGTCCAGGATGGCGTTGAACTCCTCGAGGAAGAATTTGTCCGGCTCCCGCCGATTGACAAAGCCGGGATACTTGAAGCGCCCCGCGGTGACGACGTCGTATTCCATGCCGACCATCTGGTAGTAACCCTTCAGGAACGGGAACGCCCGTCCCAGTCCCGGAATCACCACGTTCCCGGTCGGTGCCACCACGATCTCATCGGCCGCGCAAGCCAGGAGATATCCGTTCGGCGTCGCCAGGTTGAGAAACGCCGAGACCTTCTTGCCCTTGTTCTTGAGCAGCTCCAGGCTGGCGCGGAGCTCCTCGATGTCGGGCATGGAGAGCTGGAGCGTGCCGATATCCAGCAGCACGGCCCCGACCCGGTCGTCTTCCGCCAGGTCCTTGAACTGCTCGCGCAGCTCCTGCAGCGTCTTGGTCTTGCCGGGCAACGGGATATTGATCGCCCGGGCGGGGACGACGTATTCGTCGATCCGCACTTCGACCAGTCGCTGAATCGGGCTTTCTTGTTCCTCGCCGTTGGCGGCTTCGTTTGACGAAGCGCTGCTGTCCGGCTTCTTCTCGTTCTCCACGGCATAGGCCGGCGCTGCGACGAATCCCAGCAGCACGAGCCACCCCAGTACGTATGTGACGCGTCTCATCGTGCTCACTCCTCTTCCTGGTCCTGCGGACCGTCCTCGGCGGACGCATCCGACGTGGCCGGGGGCGCATCGCCGCTCGCCGCCGCAGCCGGTTTATCCTTGCTTACCACGCGATGAATTTCGCCGTCCTGGTCGATGTACAGCTTCTCCAGGTGTTCCAGCGTGCCGGGCTTGTACCCCAGCGTCCACCGATCGCGACCCCAATCAATGACGTACAGGTCATCATCGATGCCGGCGCCGGGACCTTCTTCGACCTCGTCTTCCTCGACCTTCTTCTTCTCCCCGTCAAACGTGAACATATCCGTGAAGAACTCGCTCCACTGCTGGCTGGAAGAGAGCTCCAGCTTGAGCAGTTCCGGATGTCCGGCGAAGTCGATGTAGCCGTCGAGTTCCGCAACCTCCGCCGGCCAGCGACCGAAGTCCTTTCGGAACAGCTTGCAGTGATGATAGAGCACTTTGAGTTGCTGGCAGGCCAGCCGTTCCCGGGCGAGATCGCTCCCGCCGGATCGATCCACGGCGCTGGCCGACGCCCACATCGACGGCAGCACGATCACCGCCGCCGGGATCGGGCCCTCGTGCGACAGCGAAAGGCCCGTGTATCCGAGCTTTGCCGTCACCACGGCGTTCGTGAGGTCATCCGCGATCTTTTCGCGGTCCGGGGTCAGCATGTGCAGCGACGCACCGCTGATGGCCAGATCGATGTATGGCTGGACCCAGCGATAGACCTGCTGCCAGTTCAACCAGAGTTGTCCGTTCGTCTTGCGTCGATCGGGAAGTTGCCGGAAGTCCTTCGTACGGGGGAAGTCGATCCAACGCCGAACCAGGCTGTCCGGAGAGACACTGGTCCAGCCCGCCACAAGGTAGTTCCGTTCACGATCCCGGTCGTCCTTCTCCTGCGTGACGAAGAGGACCGGCCGAAGCACCAGCGGCAGGATCGCTCCCGGCATGGTCGACCGGCTGTTGCTCCAGAAGACCGTACGGCCCCGAACTTCCTCCTCCCGCCACGGCTCCGGCAGATCGCGCTCCCGGTAGAGCTTGTTGATCTGCTCAGTCCGCTTGCGGAGCACTTTGATCAGGGCTTCGGGATCCTCGGTCCGCGCCTGAACCACGAAGTCGGGGGCGGGGAAAACGCCCGTTCCCGGCAGAATGGTCAGCGCCATCGAGTCATCGATCATCTGGCTGATGGAGCCCGCCGCCAGATCGGCGACGGCCTCGAACTCGCCCTCGTTGCGGAGCATCATCTGCGGGCCGAGCCCCGCCAGTTGATCGAGCAGGCCCGGTGCCGCCGACACGCTCACCGCCAGCGTGGCAAAAGCCTCGTCCGGCGAGAAGAACGTCTGTTTCAGCCTGCCGAAAATGACCTTGGCGCCGACGCCGGCGATCGGTGGCCAGTCAATGCGGATCTTCTCCACCCAGTTGCCGGCCCCATCAACCCGCCCCGTGTATTCCACGCCGCTGATTGCCTGGAACGACGACAGGAACGTGGCGCCGGAGTCCTGCTCGGTTCCCTTCAGATTCAGACGGCAGGTGATCACCGCGTCGTTATCGCTCGATGGCGAATCGCCGTCCGACTTGTTCTCGTTTTCCTCGGCGTCTTCGTCACCGGCTTTTTCCGCTGCCGCGGCCGCAACCTTCATGGCGGCCGTTCGCGGCGGCAGAGGCAGTTCCGCATGCGAGGCCAGCACGGAGCCGCCGTCCTCTGCGCCATAAACCAGGGCGAATGGCTCGTCGTTTAGCTTCAAGACCAGTCCGCCGCCGTCTGCCTCCGCCCGAATGCCGACGAAAACGTCTTGTGCCGCCGGCAGATCCAGCAGGTTCCGGATCCGTTGCGACAGGTCCTTCACCGGCCAGTCGGTTCGAACGGCCCAGCGTTCCCGCCCGATACGGTCCGGGGCGAAGACAAACACGCCGACGCTCGTATCCGGCCAGGAAGCAAAGCTGCTCGCGATGCCCAGCGCCTCCTGGGCACTGATGCCCTCGGCCGAAGACTGCGCAATCTCCAGCAAGAGCCCTTTGCCGAAGTCTGCGAAGACGCCCGCATGGGAGCGTTGAGTCTCCGACATCAGCCGGCAGGCCGACGGGACGCGGACCTCCAGACGCGGGCGAATGATGAATTCGTTCTCGCCCGCCAACCCGACGGAACCCGCATCTGCCGGGCCCGAAGGACTCGCGCGGACTACGGCAAGTGGAACCATCGCCAGCGCCAAGGCGGCGAGCGTCACCCGTTGGACTTCTCGTTTCATCGCGCATTCCTCCGTCCGATTGCGGCAGCGCTTATTCCTCGTCTCCCTCCGGTATGGTGTTGCCGACCGGAGAGCCCGCACCCATCATCGTCATCGCCATGTCCTTGCCCGCCTTGAGCACTTCCATCGGAAGAACAAGGTCCATGCGCGACCAGCCATCGCCGCCCACGCCGATCATCGCCACCGGAGACGTCAATTCCGGCACCTTCACCGGCAGGGGCTCCTCTTCCATTCGCGTCATCACCGCATTGATCGTCTCCAGGATGCGGTCCGGCGCCATGAAGAAGACCTGGTTGAGCGCTTCGGGCTGGCCCTTCGTGACCGTCTGGATGCCCGGGTTCTTCGCCAAGGCCGCCTCGTTACTCTTGGCCGCCTTCGCCACCCGCGCGAAGTAGTCCTTCCCGCCGCCGAAGGTGATCACCGCGGCCTTGTCGCCGGCGGCGCCCATGCGGATGGTGATGCCTTCCTTCCCGATCACCTTGTTAATGTCCTCGATGTCTTCCTCGTCCACATCCATCTTGCTCAGGTCGAACGAGAGTTGCTGCACCTTCACGCCGTTCACGTCTTCCGCATCGCGCTTCAGCGTCAGCGCCTTCATGGCCGTGGTGAGCTCGCCGCCCTCGGTCTTGTCCGCCGACATGGCCAGCTCGCGCGCCTTCTCAATTACGCCGGTGGTCATGGAAATCCACTTCTGTCCGTCCGTCGTCTCGAACACGACCGCCGCGCCCAGCAGGTCATTCCCGCCCGAGAGCATCTCGGCCACGAACCGAAGCCCCCGGATGTTGGCCGACCAGTCCTTCAGCGTGTTGCGGATCTCGTCCAGCTTCGCCTTGTCAATGCCTTCGATGCTCTCCAGAAGGTTCGCGTACGCCTCGATCTGGTCCTTCGAGGCCTTGGCCTGCTCCTCCGTCATGACCTGGCCGCCCGCCACGAGGTATTTCCCGTCGGGAATGCCCGACAGCAGGGAGTCCTTCGTGTTGGAGAGCTGCATTTGCGACGCCAGTTCCGTCCCGGTCTGGGCCTTCAGCAGGAATCGCATTCCCAGCCCGGTCGGGCTGACCGAAATCCCCAGCAGAACCTGTCCGGCTCCGTCCAGAAGCATGTCCATCTGCTTCTTGCTCAACTCCATTTGCTTCGCCTGGAACGATCCCGAGTCGGACTCCGCAGCCATCGCCGCCTGGGCGAAACCGACGTCGATCATCGGCTTGATCATCTTGACCAGCGTGGCGGCATCCAACCACAGGGCGATGTCCAGTCCGTCCATCGCGTCGAGCTCATAGGCCGGCAGCGTATCCGCCAGGTTCCTCTCGCTCTTCTTGATCGCATCGAGCGTCGGCTTCATCATCGCCAGCGTGATGTGCTTCTCGCCGGTCATGGCGACGGTGGGCGTACCCATGAAATTGACGTTCCACGTGTCCTCTTCGCCGGGTGTCGCACCCATCTTTTCCAGCATCGCCCGCGGCTCCTTCGCGGGAATGATCAACGCCTGCTTCATTTTAATTTCGAACAGGTTGTTGGCCGGCATGACCACCACGGCGAATGCTCCCGCTTCGTCGATGCCTTCCAGCATGGGGAGGTTCGCCTTGAGCATGCCGATGAGCGAGTCGAACGGCGGTGCCACCATGTCCCCAAGACCCAGGTCCTTGATGGACTGCTGGTAATCGGTGTCGAGCTGCTTGAGGCTCGGAACCGCAAGAACGCCCATCGCGTCTCCCGGGATCGTGCGAAGGACATCCTTCATGCTCCCGGCCATCGCCAGACACGGACTCAGCAACGCAACGCAGAGAAAAGCCGAAATCGATTTACGAATCATCTGGATTCACTCCTTTGATCTGCTGGACGGAAATCCCCGAAGCTTCGGGGGGACGCTTCAACGGATTTCCATCTTACCATAGTTTTTCGGAAGACCACGGGACCGAGGCGATCGAAACGCCACGTTGTCGCATATCTTCTGACAGTTTCGTAAGTCCGACCCGACCGGACTTTGCGGCCGGGACGGTATCCGGCATGGCGAAACCCGCTTCTGCCGCCGGGCAACAATGCTGAAATGGCGGTTTTCGCAGGGGTTTTCACCGCGAACGGGCAGGTTTGCAGAAACCGGAATCCTCCGTGAAATGAGACCAAGCCGGGAATGGATCGCACGATGGGCCGCGTAGGAATTTGTGTTCATGCCGCGGTCGCGCAACACAAAATGACCGGCGCCGACACGATTTCACTTGCCGGAATTACGCGGCACTGTGGCGTTGAAAGGAACGCGGGATTCGCCCGGATTCCCGCTGCGCGAAGTATGCATGGTTTGCGGTAGGGCAGTGCGCGGTGATCACTTCCCCGGTACAACCGGCGGATCCACGTCTCGCCCGTTGCCCGAGAAATACTTGTTTGTCGCGAAGTCCGCGTCGGTGCCGGTTGGCGTATTCTGGAGTGGACGCCCCGACGAGCCTTCGCCGAGTCTGTTCACATATTCACCCGTTCTCTCACGGCGATAGCCCATTTCATAGTCGGTCATACCCAGCGTGTGCCCGTCGGCGAAGACGACATTGACCTGCCCGTTGTGCCGGGGGTCGACGGCCGTCCTCGGGGAGCCTTCATCGCCCGTTCCCCGATCCGATCGATCCGTCAGCCGCGGCGGATCGAGAGACCATCCGTGGTTGCCCCGCGCTTTCGGATTGGTTCCGTCATTCTCGTAGCTGGCTCGTTCTGCGTCAGAGAATTCCGCAGCCGTACCCATCGCGTCCGCGATAACCACCGTCGAGCTCGGGGCCGCGATCAGGTTGCGCCGCACCGGGAAATTGATGAACTGGTCATTGGCCATTCGGGCATTGCCCAGGAACTGATAGTTGTACCCGAACGCATAGTTGCGCTCGTCGATGCGCTCGCGCACCACCGGACACTGATACAGCTCGTTGTCGTAGTCCTGCCGTTCGTAATTGGGTTCTCCCGAGCCCTCGTTCTTCCACGGTGGGGGTTCCGGACGATTGAACGCAAAGACTCCGACGTGCGGGCCGAGCACCGCCGGCCAGCGAGGCCGATACTTGAGCCCGTTGCCCACGTCGTACCAGTTTGCCGGGTTCGTCGGTCCCTTGGGCTCCTGGTTGAACATCCTCCCGGGAGGGCAGTTGTCCTCGTTGTCGGCCAGGTACGACTCCCAGCCCCGCCCAAGTTCCCGCACCCGCGAGAGACAGGCCAAGGATTTGCTGCGCTCCCGGGCACGGCTGAACGCCGGGAGCACGATGCCCACCACAATGGCGATAATGCCAATGACCACGAGCAGCTCAACCAGCGTGAAGCCCGATAATCTTCTGTGTCTCATAACCGAACCCGGTACGTCCTATCCGCGGCGACCGCCCATGCCGGGCCGTTCGCTCGCCACTGTCTCACTCTAGTCCCCGTAACATCGCCGAACAACATGAACCCGAGAAGTTATCGGCCTTTATGCACTTTCACTGAATATTGAGATAAGGAGAATCTTCTTCTCGGCCCATGCCTGTGCTGCTATGATAGGCAGCGGACTAGTTAAAGGAGGGAAGCTTGCCGGCTGGCGATCGGTTTCGGGTCGTCCCCGGCGGGCTGCGATGGTTGTCTGAACACGCCTGTTTCACGAGATTCGCGTCCACAAGCCGGGTGTGCGCTTGGCGGCACTTTGTCCGGCTTGGTAAGAGGGTCTGGGGGTAAGCATGATGCGTCTTTCCGTTCTTGCCGGGCTTCCGGCAGGCCTACTCATTCTCCTTGCGGCTCATTCTCCGTCACTTGCGGCTGATGATCCGACCTTGGTGCGGGACAGCGGGCCGTGGCTCTCGTTGCCGGAGGTTCCTCCGGATCGCGCCGGGGGCCAGCCTTGGGTCCGTCCCCAGGTTTTCCGCGCCGCGCTGCTCGACGAGGCCCGGCTGGATGCCACGCTGGGCCGCGTTCCACTGGAGGGAACGCCTTTGGCCGCTCGGCCCGAAGTCGTCTCGCTCCCCATGCCGGATGGCTCGTTCGCGCGCTTCGCTCTCGTTGAGTCGCCGGTCATGGCGCCGGAGCTGGCCGCCAAATTCCCCGAAATCAAGACCTACGTCGGATGGGGCCTGGATGATCCTGCCGCGTCAATTCGCTGCGATCGCACGCCGGCCGGCTTCCACGCCCAGATCATTGCCCCGAGCGGATGGGTGTATATTGACCCATACTCCAAGGGCGAAACGGATCTCTACGCCGTCTACTACAAGCGCGACTACGCTCAGCGGGAAGGTGCTTTCGAATGCCTTTTCGACAATCCCCCGGCCGCGCCCCTGGCCGGTGGCAATCCTCTCGCGGCCAGCGGTGAGCAGTTGAAGACCTACCGCGTGGCCGTTGCCGCGACCGCGGAATACACCGCGTTTCATGGCGGAACCGTGCCGGCAGGCATGGCGGCGATCGTCACGGCCATCAACCGCGTCACCGGCATCTACGAGATCGAAGTGGCCGTGCGCATGACGCTCGTGGCCAACAACGATCTTCTGGTCTACACGAACTCCGCCACGGATCCATACTCCAACGGCAGCGGCGTCACGATGCTGGGCCAGAACCAGTCGAACATCGATTCCGTCATTGGCTCGGCCAACTACGATTTCGGCCACGTCTTTTCCACGGGCGGCGGGGGGGTCGCGTCGCTCGGCGTTATCTGCATCAGCGGATCCAAGGCGCGTGGTGTGACCGGACAATCCGCCCCCGTCGGCGATCCGTTCTATGTTGACTATGTTGCCCACGAGATGGGGCACCAGTTCGGCGCCAACCACTCGTTCAACGGGGTCAACGGTAGCTGCGGCGGCGGCAACCGGGTGGGCTCGCATGCCTACGAGCCCGGCAGCGGCTCGACCATCATGGCGTACGCGGGCATCTGCGGCAGTGATGATCTTCAGCCCCATAGCGATCCCTATTTTCACGGGACCAGCTACGACGAAATTCGCAACTACATTACGTCCGGCTTCGGTTCCGTTTGCGCCAGCAATGCCGCGACGGGCAACACGCCGCCGGTGGTCGAGGCCGGCGTGAACTACGTCATCCCCCGCCAGACGCCTTTCGCGTTGACGGCGATGGGCGGCGACGCCAACAACGATCCGCTGACCTACTGCTGGGAGGAATTCGATCTCGGGGCCGCCCAGGCGCTGAGCAGCCCGGACAATGGACAGAGCCCCATTTTCCGGTCCTTCAATCCCACGACCAGCCCGACACGGCTCTTCCCCAAGCTCAGCAGCCTTCTCAGCGGTGCTCCCAGCGTGGGCGAGCAGCTTCCGACGACTGACCGGAATCTCAATTTCCGCGTCACCGTGCGAGACAACCGCTCGACCGGCGGCGGCGTCTCCTCCGACACCATGCGCCTTACCGTGACCACGCAGGCCGGTCCCTTCCGCGTGACGTCACCCAATACGTCCGTCACCTGGGGCGGGGCGCGGGACGTGACCTGGGATGTGGCCGGAACGTCCGCAGCCCCCGTGAATACGTCGTCGGTCGACATCCTGCTATCCATCGACGGCGGACAGACCTTCCCCTTCACGCTCGCCTCGAACACTCCCAACGACGGATCGGAGACGGTCGTTCTCCCCAACGAGAACTCGACACAGGCCCGAATCAAGGTGGAGGCCGTCAACAACGTCTTCTTCGACATTTCCGACGTGAATTTCACGCTCGACCCCGCGGCCGTCACCCCGCCGCTGGTCCCCGGTTATCCCCACAATCAGCGAAAGAACCGGTACATCTCCTTCGAGCCCGGTACGAGCGCGAGCGTGGCCTTCCGTGTGGACATCACCGCCGGCCCGGGTGTGCTCGGAACGGTGGGCTGGGTGGGCGCGCCGTTTGATCCCGGATGTCAGTTCGACAACGGGTCGTCCAACGGCGGCACGTGCATCAATGAGTACGTGGCTCGCGTGGTCGATACGCCGGTGTTTCGCGTCTGGAATGAACCTGTGATCCACGTGGGCGATTGCGAGATCGTGCCCGTCGCGACGTACGAGTTGCGCGCCACCACCAATGGCGTCCTTTTCTCCAATCCGCTCGTCTTGAACACGATCGCTCAGCCCACGCCGAGGCTCTACGGCGACGTCGTTGGGGATTTTGTCATTACGGAGTGGGCCCCGCCGGATGGAACCGTGAACGGCAGCGACATCACCGCCATTCTCCAGAGGTTTCAGATGCTCCCCACGGCACCACACATGACGTGGGTCGACCTGCACGGGGAAGTTCCCGACTACAAGGCCAACGGCGTTGACGTGCTTGCTGCCGTCAAGGCCTTCGAAGTCGATCCCTATCCGTATTCCATTCCGTCGAATTGCCCGTAGATACGGATCGGCGGCGATAACGGTCCGATCGGACCTGGTTCTTCGACAGCACAGCGGCCCGGACAGGTTTTCCTGTCCGGGCCGTTTCTCATGTTTGCCCGCTCCCGCGACTGGGTTTTCCCGTGCGGCTGCCTATGGCGTGTACGGGAACGGCGCCCCGTCGTTGATGGACACGATTACCGTCCCGTCCACCGGTGTCTGCTCCGTGTATTCAATGTCCAGCGTGACCATCGGTGGCGTAGCGTCCTCGTCCGTCAGCATCACCTGCGCCGTGCCCGATTGCGGCCGGGCATCTCCGTTGCCCAGGAAGTCGATGACCAGGTCGCTCCACGTGGCGTCGAACTGGTCGCCGCCGGCAGACACGACGGTCAGGCTGGCTGTCGGTACGTCCAGCACGCCCGTCGCTCGCGTGAGCTCGCCCATCACCGAGCCATCCACGGATGAGCCGTCGCCCGCCGCCAGGTCGACGGACAGGTTCATGTTCGTGGTCGTGACGGCGCGCTGAATCGTGCCGGAGAGCTGCCCGTCCAGCGAGCGGTCGTCAACTGTGTATTGATCGAACGTCAGCGACGCCGTCCGAGTGGTCAGTTGCAGCGATCCGGTCACGGAGCCGCTGATGGTCGAAGCCGGGTAAAACGTCGGGCTGCACCCGTCGCCGTAATCGAGGGTCAGCGTGATCGAGCCGTTGCTGATATCAAGCGAGAGGCTGGGGCAATCGCCGACTTGTGCCGGTTCGCCCTGGTCCGCGTCGGCCGTCGGTGACGCCCCCGCCAGCGCACCGGCCGTATCCGCGATCCCCCGCGTCGTCGCGGCGACCGCCTCACGCTGCTTCTGGGTGAGCTCGTTCCCGTCGGTTCCCGGCATCCGCGGGCACCCCGCGACGCCGATCAGTGACAATAGTGCGACACTCGTAATCACGGTCTTCCGCATGATGCACTCCTTTGATTGCGGGACACGGATGAGGCCGGGCTTGCGGCCTCCAGGATTCGTCGTGATTCCGTCTGAGTTCGGAACTTCTTGCGCTTACGCCTTGTCCAGCGCCTGATCCAGATCGGCGATCAGATCGCCCACGTCTTCAACGCCTACCGAAAGCCGCACTAGCCCGTCGGTAATCCCCCGCGATTCGCGGATTTCCCGTGGGATGGACGCGTGCGTCATGATCGCCGGATGATTGACCAGCGACTCCACGCCGCCCAGCGATTCCGCTAGCGAGAACACCCGGACGTTTTCGCAGAATCGCCGTGCCGCCGCGGCATCGGGCGACTCACCACCCGATCCGCCCCCGGACTCGCCCCGGAACACGATCGTCACGATTCCACCGCCGCCGCTCATCTGACGCCGCGCCAGAGCGCAATCCGGATGATCCTCCTGGAAGGGATACACCACGCTGGCAAGCTTGCGATGACCGGCCAGATGTTTGGCGATCGCCGTTGCGTTCTCACAATGCGCTCGCATGCGCAGGGCAAGCGTCTTGATCCCCCGATGCTGGAGGTAACAGTCGAATGGCCCCGGCACGCCCCCCAGCGCGTTCTGGAGAAACGCGACGGGTTCGATCAAGCTCGCTTCCTTGACGATCACCGCGCCGCCGATCACATCGCTGTGTCCGCCAATGTACTTCGTCGTGCTGTGGACAACGTAGTCGGCCCCCAGTTCCAGCGGACGCTGAAGGGCGGGTGTGGCAAACGTGTTGTCCACCGCCAGACGGATTCCCGCCGCGTGCGCCCGCTCCGCAATGGCGGCAATGTCGAGGCAGCGCAGCAGCGGATTCGTCGGCGTCTCCAGCCACACCAGTTTCGTGCGTTTGTCGAGCCGATCGGAAAACGCCGCCGGATCGGTTTCATCAATGAAAACCGGCTCCAGCCCGAAGCCCTCAAACACGCGTTTCAGCAGCCGGAACGTCCCGCCGTAGACGTCGGAATACGCCAGCACCCGATCGCCCGGCTTGAGCGTGGCGAACACCGCCGCCGTTGCCGCCGAGCCGGAGGAAAACGCCGCGCCGCGAGTACCACCCTCCAGCGACGCCAGGCAACGCTCGAGCCCCGCGCGCGTCGGGTTTCCCGACCGCGCATACTCGTACCCTTTGTTTTTCCCCGGCGAAGCCTGCGTGAACGTACTCGTCGGGTGGATGGGCGGAACCGTCGCGCCCGTCGTCGGGTCCGGCTCCGAGCCCACGTGGATCGCGCGCGTGGCCAGACGCCAATTCGGGTTGATATCCGTTGCCATGAGATTCTACCTTATCTTGAGATCGAGCCGACCGCCGGACGCTCGGCCGGGCGCATTCTCCCCCGGGGAACGATTCTACCGGGCCACACCTGTCCCTTACGGCATCGCATTCAGTTTGAAGGGGGCGTCCCAAAACTCGACAAGGTCGATCCGCGTGACGATGCCCGCAGCCATGTCGTTCTGCGTGACCACGACGCCGCTGTTCCCTGAGGAAAGCAGCCGATAAACCTCGTCCAGATCCGTACCCGCATCCACCATGGGGAAGGGGCGTGCCATGATGTCCCGGATGGGAACCTGCCGCGGGTCGCGCCCCGAGTGCAGCAGGCGCGCCAGCGTCAATTCACGCAGCCCGCCCACAACCTTGCCGTTCTCCAGCACGGGGACCTGCGAAATTCCGTGCTCGCGCAGCAATTGAATGGCGTCTTCGGCACTGTCCGTCGGCGATACCGCAAAAAAATCCGCCGATTCGCGAGCCAACAGCAGTTCGCCCACGGTATGCTTGCGGCCCTCCGCCTTGATAAACCCCTTCTCGATCATCCACTCATCGGAGTACATCTTGGAAAGATAGTTGCGCCCCGTATCCGGACACATTACAACGATGACATCTTCCTTGGAGCAACGCTGGGCATAACGCAGGGCGGCCGCCATGGCCGTTCCGCAAGAACCGCCCACCAACAGTCCTTCCTTCCGCGCCATGTCGCGCGCCGTGCCGAACGATTCCGCGTCACTGACCCGCACCCACTCGTCAACCACTTGGGAATTGAACGTCTTCGGGACGTAATCCTCGCCGATGCCTTCGACCGCCCACGGGCGCGGCTGGTCGCCGGAGAGGATCGACCCCTCCGGATCGGCCGCGACGACCCGCACCGCGGGATTGCGCTCTTTCAGGTAGCGTCCGACGCCGGAAATGGTCCCCCCTGTACCGATTCCGCCGACGAACACGGTCAGCTTGCCTTCCATCTGCTCCCAGATTTCCGGACCGGTGACCTCGTGGTGGTAGTCGGGGTTGGTGAGATTGGCGAACTGGTTGGGCTGCCAGGCGTTGGGGATCTCATTGGCGAGCCGGGCGGCCACGCCGCTGTAGCCTTCCGGCGAGTTGCTCTCCGCTCCCGCCGGAGTCAGCACGACCTCGGCTCCGTAGGCCCGCAGAAGCGAGATTTTTTCCGCGCTCATCTTGTCCGGCATGACGAAGATACAGCGATAGCCTTTGACCGCCGCGACCATCGCCAGCCCCACCCCCGTGTTTCCGGAAGTGGCCTCGACGATGGTTCCGCCGGGCTTGAGCAACCCCTGGGCCTCGGCTCGCTCGACCATGGCGCGGGCGATGCGGTCCTTGACGCTCCCGCCCGGGTTCACGAATTCGATCTTCGCGTACACCGCGGGAAGCAGACCCTCGGCGATACGCTGCATACGGATCAGCGGGGTTCCGCCGATGGCATCGAGTACGGATTCGAATCGTCTGGACACAATAGAACCTCCCAACCGGCGACGGCGTAACCTCGGCCTACGCGGCGGTGGGACCGCGCTCCCTGAACCGGCGCCTGTCCCGTCAGGGGACAGCCTCCAGGGAGAGCGCACCACATCGAAACGCGTAAGTCCGGCACGCCAATTGTAAGCGGATTTGGTCCAAGTATGAAAGCCGTTGCTTGGACCTTCGGGCCAATCAGGAGTTTCCAGCGGGAGGCGAGTTTTCCAGTTGTCAGAACAGCGTTTTTGCCCGACCGATCGCCATGACGTGACAGGCAGGACGCTTGTATTTTCTGCGTTGGCAACATAGACTCTCCCGATTTAACCCGGCGAACTCCCCACGACAGGCATCCCACGGCCAAACCGTGTTATTGCGGATTTCCTGAGGGTGCCGTCAGGTTGATTGGAAAGCAGACAGCAACACCGCGTAGCGGGCCGTCCGTTGGCGGCACCGGTTGCGCGGTTGACTTTCACGGCGCTCCGCGCTTTCACTCGGGGTGTCCGCGTTTTGAAGGAGCGATCGTTCGTCATGGTCGTCTCGACCCAACCGCAGGAAAAAGCTCCCAGACCCGTAAAAGAGGTGCAGATCGAGGAAATCACCGTGAGGTTTTGCGGTGATTCGGGGGACGGCATGCAGCTCGCCGGAACCCAGATGACCAACACCTCGGCCATCTTCGGCAACGACATCTGCACGTTTCCCGACTTCCCCGCGGAAATACGCGCTCCCGCCGGCACGCTGGCGGGCGTCAGCGGTTTTCAGCTCGCGTTCGGCTCCCACAAGCTGCACACCCCGGGTGACCGCGTGAACGCGCTGATTGCCATGAACCCCGCGGCGCTCAAGGCCAACGTCAAGGACCTCGAGCCCGGCGGCGTCCTCGTCGTGAACGAAGACTCGTTCACCAAGGCCAACCTGTCCAAGGCCGGCTACGCCGCGAATCCGCTCGAAGGCGACGATCTCAAGAGCTACCGCCTCTTCAAGGTTCCGGTGGACAAGCTCACCACCGAGGCCTGCAAGGACACGGGCTTGACCGGCCGGGCCATCAGCCGCTGCCGAAACTTCTTCGCACTCGGTATGACCTACTGGCTGTACGGGCGTCCCCTCGATCCCACGCTTCGCTGGATCGAGGAGAAGTTCGGCACCAAGCCCGCCGTGGCCGATGCCAACACCCGCGCGCTCAAGGCGGGCTACAACTTCGGCGAAACCACGGACATGTTTTCCGTCCGCTACGTCGTAGCCCCCGCCAAGCTCGATTCCGGCCGCTACCGGAAGGTGAGCGGGAACGAGGCGATGGCCATCGGGCTGGTCACGGCCGCGCAGCTTGCAAAGAAGTCGCTTTTCTACGGCAGTTATCCGATTACGCCCGCCAGCGATATCCTGCATGAGCTGGCGCGCTTCAAGAACTTCGACGTTCGCACCTTCCAGGCGGAGGACGAAATCGCGGCGATGGCCTCGGTCATCGGCGCCGCCTACGCCGGCGCCTTCGCGGTGACAGGTACCAGTGGCCCCGGTGTCGCCCTCAAGGGCGAGGCCATCGGGCTCGCGGTGATGACCGAACTTCCCATGGTCATCGTCGATGTGCAGCGCGGCGGTCCCAGCACCGGGCTGCCCACCAAGACGGAGCAGGCCGATCTGACCATGGCCATCGGCGGGCGCCACGGCGAATCGCCGGTCTGCGTGATGGCGGCGGCGTCACCGGCCGATTGCTTCGGCATCGCCATCGAGGCGTTCCACATTGCGACTTCTTTCATGACCCCGGTCATCGTGCTCACCGACGGCTACATTGCCAACGGCGCCGAGCCTTGGCGGATTCCCGAATTGAGCGAACTGCCCAAGTTCGACATCAAGCATCCGGGTCCGTCGACGGGCGACACGGCGTTCAAGCCCTACGAGCGCGACGCGCGTCTCGTGCGCCCGTGGGCCTTGCCGGGTACGGCGGGACTTCAGCATCGTGTGGGTGGCCTGGAGAAGCGTGACATCACCGGCGAGGTCTGCTACGAGCCGGAAAACCACGACCACATGGTCCGCACGCGCCGCAAGAAGATCGACAACATTCAGGCGGTGATCCCGCCGCTGGAGGTCTTCGGCGAGCCGAAGGGCGAACTGCTCGTGCTCGGCTGGGGTAGCACGTACGGGGCCATTACGTCCGCCGTGGAACGTTGCCAGTCCCAGGGCCTGAAGGTCTCCAGTGCCCACCTGCGCTACCTCGATCCGATGCCCAAGAACACGGAGCAGGTGCTGCGCAGCTTCAAGCGCGTCCTCATTCCGGAAATGAACCTCGGCCAGCTCCGCATGCGGCTGCGTTCGGAGTTCCTGATCGATTCGATTGGTTTGAGCAAGGTACAGGGTAAGCCGTTCACGATCCACGAGATCGCGAGCCGGATTCACGAACTTTTGGATGGGAATTCTCGATGAGTGCGGATTCAGGATTGGTTCAACTGACTGCCAAGGATTACGCCAGTGACCAGGAAGTCCGCTGGTGTCCGGGTTGCGGCGATTACTCCATTCTCGCCCAGGTCAAGAAGGTGATGTCCAACCTTCATCTCAAGCGCGAGAATACGGTTTTCGTTTCGGGCATCGGCTGCTCCAGCCGTTTTCCCTATTACATGAACACCTACGGCTTCCACAGCATCCACGGCCGCGCCACCGCCATCGCCACCGGCATCAAGCTCGCCAACCCCGAACTTGACGTCTGGATCGTCACCGGCGACGGCGACGGACTCAGCATCGGCGGCAACCATTTTATTCACTTGGTCCGCCGCAACGTGGACGTGAAGGTTCTCCTTTTCAACAACCGCATCTACGGCCTGACCAAGGGGCAGTATTCGCCCACCTCCGAGTTCGGCAAGAAGACCAAGTCCTCCCCGGTGGGGACGGTGGACTTCCCCATGCACCCCATTTCGCTGGCCATCGGCGCCGAGGCGACATTTGTCGGCCGGGCGCTTGACGTCAACATCAAGCAACTGGAATACGTTCTCGAGCGGGCCGCGGCGCACAAGGGCACGGCCTTCGTCGAGATCTACCAGAATTGCAACATCTTCAACGATGGTGCTTTCGAGTACGCTTCCGGAAAGGATACGCGGGATGACACCACGCTCTACCTGGAGCACAACCGCCCGCTCATCTTCGGCAAGGAACGCAACAAGGGCATCCGCCTCAACGGCATGGATCCCGAGATCGTCACCCTCGGCGACGGCATCTCCGAGGACGATCTCCTGTTCCACGACGAAAAGGCGCCCGAGCCGAGCCTGGCCTACCTGCTCAGCCGCATGCGCCATCCCGAATTCCCGGAACCCATGGGCGTCTTCCGCGCCATTGAGAAGCCGGCCTACGATGATCTCGTCGTCCAGCAGGTCAAGGACGCCCAGGCCGCCAAGGGTGCGGGCAAGATCGACGACCTCTTCGACGACGGCGAGACGTGGGTCGTCAATTAGTCGACGGATATTGCACTTACGTTGACAGCAAGGCCCGGCGACTTCGCCGGGCCTTGCTTTTCCCGCGCCCTCCCCGCGCTGGGGGGCGGTCGATCAACCACCTTCACGCTGCCATTCCGCCGCGCGGCGCTCCACTTGCCCGCACCCGCCGCGCCACGCACAATGCACCCGCGTTCATTGCAGGTTCTGGATGTCCGTTGCCATGTCCGCGCGTCTGCGCCTCACGCTCGCCGTTCTTGCCGTCGTCGCCGTGATCCTGGTCGGCGCCGCCGGCTATCGGCTGCTCAACGGGGAAATCAGCTTTCTCGACGCACTGTTCATGACGGTGATCACCGTATCCACCGTGGGCTTCGAGGAGGTCTGGCCGCTGGATACGGTCGGTCGCATCTGGACCATCATCGTCATCGCTTTCGGCATCGGTACCGTCTCGTACGCCTTCACGTTGCTGGTCAGCATCGTGGTGAGCGGAGAGCTCCGCCTCCATCGGGAGAAACGAAGAATGCAGAACGCCATCGATCGCCTGAAAGGGCACGTCATCATGTGCGGCCACGGCCGGATGGGCTCACTCGCCACGCAGGAGCTACTGCGCCGCGACGTGAGCGTGGTCGTCGTCGAATCCCGGGAGGATCTCATGGTGGGGCTGCGCGAGGCGGGCGTGAGCTTTGTCGTCGGCGATGCCACCGACGAGGAAGTGCTCATCAAGGCCGGTTTGATGCGCTGCGATTCACTCGTGCTGACCCTGCCCAGCGACGCCGACAACGTGTACGTCACGCTAACCGTCCACACGCTCCGGCCGGAGGTTCAAATCATCGCCCGCGCCGAAAGCCCCACCGCCGAGGCCAAGTTGCGTCGCGCCGGCGCCGCCCACGTCGTCTGCCCGCAGGTCACGGGCGCCCTGCGCGTAGCCAACGTTCTGACGCGTCCGACCGTGGTGGACTTCGTGGAACTTGCCGGCCGCGGCGTCGATCTGGAGATTGACGAATACCTGATTCAGGAGGATTCGCCGCTGATCGGCCGGAGCCTCATGCAGACCAACGTACGACGTAAGACCGGGGCGACGGTGGTTGCCATCAAGCGCGCCGACGGAGCCGCCCTCGTCAGCCCCGACCCCGAGGCGACACTCGCGGCACAGGATACGCTGATTCTGGTGGACCCGGTGGGGGTGTCGAGTCGATTGGACGCCATCGAGGCGTAATCGTCGGGTGGCCCGCTGCTTCAGCGAAGGGGGAGCGATGCGCAGCGAGCCGAAGGCTCCAATCTGCGCAAACCGGACCCCCGCTTCATCGCTGAGCGTGCGACACGCACGTGCGCCTCATAGCCGGACTTGTCCCAGGAGAATGTACCGCCCCGTTCAGAAAGGCCTACGCCAGCACCGCTTCCGCTTCCCGTAGCCGCCGCGTGTCCGTCTTGGCCCGCGTCTGGTGGCGAATCTTGTCCTGAAGACGCATGAGCCCTTCGATAAGCGCCTCCGGCCGTGGCGGGCAGCCCGGAACATAAATGTCCACCGGGACCACGAGGTCGACACCCTTCACGACGTGGTACCCGTGCTTGAAGTACGGCCCGCCGCCCACCGTGCACGCGCCCATGGCCATGACGTACTTCGGATCGGGCATCTGGTTGTAGAGCCGCTTCAGGCGGCTCGCCATCTTGTACGTCACTGTCCCGGCCACGATCATCAGGTCCGACTGCCGCGGCGTTGCCCGGAATGCACCGGCGCCGAAACGGTCGAGATCAAACCGCGACGCACCCACAGCCATCATCTCGATGGCGCAGCAAGCCAAGCCGAAAGTCATCGGCCAGATGCTGTTGCTGCGCCCCCAATTGATGGCCCAGTCGATCGACGTGACGATCACGCCTTCCTCGAATCGATTTTCAATCCAGCTCATTCAAATTCACCTGAAATCCTGTGCCAGGCGCGGCATACGCGGCGCCGTTGGCTGGATGCTACTCCGTGCTCGCCTTCGTCGTTCTCCCGGCCAGAGGCGTTCGCCGCGCCTGTCCCGTGCTCGCCCGCACCCAATCGAGATACCCCGACTTCCATTCGTACAGGAATGGGATGGCAATCAGCAGGAAGAACACGAAAAACGCCCAGAACGCCGGTCCGCCCATCTCACGGTAAACCACCGCCCAGGGCCAGAGCAGCGCCACTTCCACGTCGAACACGATGAAAATCAGGGCCACGGTGTAGAACCGGAGGTCGAATTGCACCCAGCTGTCGCCCACCGCCGGCTCGCCACATTCGTAGGGCGTCGCCTTTTCCGGGTGGAACCGCTTGGGGCGGACGAACTTGCCCACCATCAGACCACCGAAGGCGATGCCGAATCCGGCCAGCGTGAACAGCACGATGCCGATCAGCAATTCGACATTCGTTCCATAGTTCATGACCGGCGACGGCCCCGGTAGCGCCGCCCCGATTGCCTCCATCGATGCCAAAATCACGTCGTTCATCGTTGCCATTCCAACCATCGTTGCCCGGAACCGGTGCCTTCGTTGCTTTCAACGCGGGAACCGAATGGACGCTTTATTATCCCATCTTCCCTACTGCCTACTGCCTATTGCCTATTGCCTTCTCTGTCGCCTCTCTTACTTCTTCTTCTCCCCCATGACCTCCGGGTCCATCGCTTCGAGCATGGCCTGCTTGCGCCGCTCGTTCTCGCCCGCCAGCTTGTCCTTGGAGAAGGCGAACTGCTCCCACTGCTGCTTCCGCTCGCGAGCCCAATCGGGAAGGTTGTCCTTCCGCATCCACAGCGGCTGCGGCGTTTGCAGACCTTCCTTGGCCAGCTCGGTGAACTCCACGATCATGCTTTCCCGGTTGTAGCCTGAAAGATCGTGCAGGTTGCCCATGTGGATGCACTCCGTCGGGCACGGGTCCACGCACAGGGCGCAGAACATGCACTTGGCGTAATCGATGGCATACCGCGTCATGGCCCCGCCCGCGGCAATCCCCGTCTCCTTGTTGATCTTCCGCGGACCGGTCTTCTCGATGTAGATGCAATCCACCGGGCACGCCTTGGCGCAGAGGTCGCAGGCGATGCACTTCTCAATCTCGAAAAAATGGATGCCCCGGAAGCGGGGGGCCAGCGCCGGCGCCCGATCCGGATACTGAAGCGTCACCGTCTTCGCGAAGCAGTAACGCAGCGTAATCCGCAGCCCCACGAAGATCGTGTACACCGTTTGCCAGATGTTCTGGAAGTAATCTCGAACCGGTTGAGCCTGCATCCCGTTCTCACCTGCGGCGCCGCGATTCCGAACAACTCCGTCGTTCCTCGCCCGCACTCCATCATGCACCAGGGCGGGTTTCGAGGATTCTACGGGCCGTTCATGGCCTCTTCAACGCAACTCCGCTCACTCTTTCCTGTTGCCTGTTGCCTATTGCCTATTGCCTATTGCCTATT